>CAYTJG010000070.1:0-23638 GCA_964437865.1 uncultured Bifidobacteriaceae bacterium
CCGCCGTATTGGCCGCCACCGGCCGGCCGCCCAGCGATTCGGCCACGGCACTGCCCCCTCCGGCCAACGCCATGGTTTTATAGGTGCTCCCGAGGAAAATCACCAAGACGGCGCCCACCGACACGGCGCAGAAGAGCTCCGGATGCCAGAGCGTCAGCGCGGCCGAATCCGCATAAGCATGGTGACGCGTGGCGGCCAAACCGGCCGCCAGCAGCACCGCGCCGTAGATCATCACGATAATGGACACCACCGCCAAGGCGAAATAGAGCACCAGCCATTTCGTCTTGCGGCGGGCCTGATCCTGTCGCGCAAAGAAGTCCATTGCCATGCGTGGCTTTCAGCCGGATTGGCCGGCCAAGAAAACGGCCGCGTCCGGTCGGACACGGCCAGGACGCTCAAGTGAACGAAACTTTGGGCGCCTCTTTCTGCTCCGGCTGGTCGATGACGAATAGTTCCGCGGCGGCGAAATTGAACATGCCGGCAACGAGGTTGCTCGGGAAAACTTCGCGGTCCGTATTGTACGTCATCACCGAATCGTTATAAGCCTGGCGCGCAAAGGAAATCTTGTTCTCCGTGGAGGTAAGCTCCTCCATCAGTTGCTTCATGTTGTCGTTGGCCTTGAGGTCGGGATACTGCTCGCTCACCATCATGAGGCGGCTCAGCGCACCGCCCAGGCCGCTTTCGGCCGCGGTGAGGTTCTTCATGGTGGCGGCCTCGCCCGGATTCTCGGCGGCGGCCTTGGCGGCGCCGTAGGCGATGTTGCGGGCCTGAGTCACCGCCTCGAGCGTGCCCCGCTCGTGTGCCATGTAGCCCTTGGCCGTTTCCACCAGGTTGGGAATGAGGTCGTAACGTCGCTTGAGCTGCACGTCAATCTGCGCATACGCGTTCTTGTAGCGATTGCGCAGCATGACCAGCTTGTTGTAGAGGCCGGCCACCAGGGCGGCGATGATGACAGCCACCACCACCAAGCCGACCAATATGACCAAGGCAATAATTCTAACCATAGATTTCCTTTCTCAAATATCCCTACAGTTTCCCCGAACCGCGCCCACGGGCAATGATAAACTGGCGGGCATTTTAGAACTCCCCCCCGGCCCGACACCGGGTGGGAACACGATGCGTTTTTTGCGGTCGGCTACGGCTCCACATACACCGGCAAACCGATCCATACCAGCTTCAGGAGATATTCCGCGTCCCAGTTGGCCAGCCGAAAACACCCGTGCGATTCCGTATGTCCGATTTGTTCCGGGCTGGGCGTGCCGTGCATGCCGTAGCCCGGTTTGTCCAAGCCGATCCAGGCCACGCCCACCGGATTCTTGGGCCCGGGCGGCAGCACCAGTTTGTGGCCGATGGCCCGCGCCTCCGCCGATTCTGAGAAAATTTCCGGGTCAAAAGTGTAATTGGGATGCGCCGCAATGACCGCCACGTGCAGTTCGCCCACCGGCCGCTTGTCCACCTTGGCCGCAATGCTGCACGGAAAATGCGCGAGCAGGTTGCTGGTGGTGCCAAAGGCCTCGAGATACCGCTCGGACAAATGAATCACCATGAACGCCGCCTTGTCGGGCGGCTCCGGATACATGACCGCCGGGATTTTGACGATGGTGCCGGCGGGCACGTTGGCCCAATCAAGCGCCGGGTTGAGCTGCCGAACCAACGCCGGGTGGGCATGGGCCTTTTCGGCCACCAGTTGCAGGATATTCTCATAATCCAAAGCCGACTGCTGCGACTTGGCCAGCCAAGTCTTGCCCAGCGGTTGCAACCGGGCAAGGTCGTTGCTCGTGACGCTATACTCGGTGAGCACCGGCGCCTCGAGTGTCAGTCGGCTCTGGGTATTGGTGTCCCAGGCGCGCGTGGGAACGAGACCTTGGAGCCGCTGAAACACCGCCAGCGCGGCCCGCGTCTGCGAACCGATGGCCCCATCGATGGAGCCGGGCGAAATGGCGCGGCGGGCCAGGGCGACTTGCAGCTCCAACCCACCGCGGGCTGGGCGCGGAAACTCCAAGACCCCCGGCGGTTTGAGCCCCACCTCTGGCGCAATGGGCACGACGGGCACGGTCGGCACGACGGGGGGCGGATTGGTGGGCGGCGGCGCGAGCGGACCGGAATTGGTGATCGTCACCACGGTGGGCACCGGCACCTCCGGTGGTCGGTCGACCCGGATAAAGGTGGGAATGACCCGATGCGCTTCGGTCTTTTTGATCGGATGGGTCTCCGGAGAGGTTCGGGATTCGGCTTTCTTTTCCGGTTGCCGCTGGCGCCACCAAAGCCAGCCGAGTCCCGCCAGGATGACGAGCACGAGCAAGACCGCCAGAAAATCACCGAGCCGGCTCCGGCGTTTGGATGCAGCTGAATGCAAAATCGGCACGCCGCCATTTAGCCAGATTTTGCCTTCAAATCGAAGTGGGAAATCAGCCGTTAAAGCGGATTTCCGCCCGGTTCGGGGTCCCGACCGGCGGCAGCTCCATCTGCCCGAGCCGCAACATGGCATCCCCGATGATCCGCGCGGCCTGCTCACAACCCACCCGGCTGGTATTGATTACCAAGTGGTAAAGCAGGGCGTTGTTGATGTCCGCGTTAAAGTAGGTTTTCACGTACCGCGTGCGGGCCTGCTCCTCCTCCAGGCAAAAGCGCCGCGCCTCCGCCGGGGTCTTTTGCTCGTCGCGGCAAAGACGCTCGATCCGGTCTTCCAGCGGCGCCACCAGGCGCACGTGCAGGACATTGGGCAGCTTGGCGGTGACGATGTTGCCGGCGCGCCCGATGAGAATGGCGCCGCCCAACTCCGCCAGTTGGAGAATGGTTTCGGCCGTCTGCTGAACCACCTTCTGGGTGGGCGGATGCACGCCAAAAATATCAGCCAGGGTGTCCTCGATTTGCGACGCGCGATCTTCCGGCAGGAACTTGGTCAGGTATTTGGGCAGGTTGTGATCCGCCAGCACCTTTTCCATCAATTCGCGGTCAAACACGGTCCACTTGGCCTCTTCCGCGGGCAGGTGTTGTTGCAGGTAATGGGCGAGCCGTTCCGCAACCAGGATCGCGCCGCAACCGGCCTGGCGGGAGATGGTCACCGCCCGTCGCACCTGCGGCCGGGCCGACGTGCGGCTGGGCGCCGAGGAATGGCTGTTGACGAAAGCAAAGCAAGTATCAAGACTGGCATTGGTCATAATGAACCTCGTGGTTGATGATGCACCATACGCCGCCCGCCCGCCCCAAAGCAAGGGGGGTCGGGACGATTTGATAGTTGCTAATTCAGCAAGTTAACTTCATTCATGCTCCAGCATTTCCTCATAGGCACTGGCGATTTGGTCCGTCAGGGGCGAGGGGGCCACCGGCAGGCCATCGAAGGAGGCCACCGGGACAATGCCCAAGGCGCTCTGGGTCACAAAGAGGCCCTCGGCATTGCGCAGCATTTCGGGTTTGATGACGCGTTTGCTGGTCTCCAGGCCAAGCGATTGGCAGATTTCCAGCACGACCGCCCGCGTGATGCCGGGCAACACGCCGCGGCCGGTGGGGACGGTACAGATCTTATCGCGATAGACCCAAAAAAGGTTGCCGCTGGCGGTTTCGGCCACCTCGCCATTGGTGTTGAGCAACAAGGCCTCATCCGCGCCGTTGGCCTCCGCCTCACTCCGCGCCAGCACGTTGAGCACCTTGCTGGTGGATTTGAAGGCCGCCAGGGCATCGCTGGCCGGCAGCCGGAACGAGGAGGTGACCAGGCTCCATTGCAGCGGTTCGTCGTGGTTGGGCGCCCGCAACGGCTGCAGCGTCATCGCCAGCGTCGGTTGGTTGGCCCCGTTGGGCGAATAGCCCCGTTCCCCGGGACCGCGCGTCAACGTCACCCGCAGAATGGCTTCCGGCACCTCGTTCCGGACGACCAGTTCAGCCGCGAACTTTTGGATCTCCCGGGCTGAAAACGGCAGTTTGATCTTGAAATAATCGGCCCCGCGCGTCAGCCGTTCCAAATGCTGCGCGAGTCGAAACGGCCGTCCCCGCGCGACCCGCGTGGTTTCGAACAGACCGTCGCCGAGCATAAAGCCACGATCGTTCACCGGCACCATGGCGGCTGCTTCAGGCAAAAAAGCTCCATTAAGAAAAACAAACATGAATATACCCAGGTCCTATTGAGTGATTTAATACGCCAAGCCGCAAGAAACCGCGAGCAGAAAATTCATTCTGCCCGCCCGGCGCCGCCCGCCAAAAAATTTTGCATTTTCCGTGGCCAGACTACAAGCTGGCGGCGTGATACAACCGCGCGCACTGGTGTTTTACGAACGTCTGATGCCCGGCAGCCAACTGGTGAACCGGCTGCAGGATTTGAATTACCGTGTTCTCTCGCTGGAGGCCCTGGATCGCCTGGACGCCACCGTCCAGCGCGAATCGCCGCTCCTGCTGTTTGTGGATCTCGTAAGCACCGGCGATGTTTGCGCCGCCATCGCGGCGTTGCGGGCCAATCCGGCCACGGCGCACCTGCCGGTCATCGGCTTTGCGCCGGAACCGTCGGCCGACCTCCTGGCGGCCGCCCGGGCGGCCGGCGTCAACATCGCCGTGACGGAAACGGCCGTCCTCAATCATCTCTCCCAGCTCATCAACCAGGCGCTGGACCTGGATTGAACGCCGGCGGCCAGCCCGACGCACCCTATTTCAAACGGGCCATCAGGCTGCGCGCCCGCCGAACCCACACGCGGTCCCGCGCCCGCTGAAACGCCGGCGCGTGCGGATCATCGCTCAGGACGTCCTTGAGTTCCGTGCGGGCGGCATCCGGCTGGTGCTTGGCCACGTACAGCTCAGCCAATTGCACCTTGGCCCTCGGATAGGCGTGATGTTGCGTGATGTGCTGCCAATAAAGCAACGCATTATCCGTCTCGCCCAAGGCCATCAGCGTCTCGGCCAGGGCCATCATCGTGTACCCGTAATCGTGGTCTGGCTTTTCGTTCATGACTCCTTCGAGCAAGGGCCGCGCCTCGGCGGGCCGTCCCAGGCGCAGCAGACATTGTCCCAAATGCGCCCGGGTATCAACATCCTTGCCGTCACGCTCCAGGGCGGCCCGATAGCACTTTTCCGCGTCCGCAAATTTCCCGCGCCGAAAATACACGTCCCCCAACTGGAAATGATGGTAGGCATTGTCGAGATGGTGGATTTTGGCTTGCAGTTCCCTGACCCGGGCCCGGCTTTGGGCGCCGGGCAGCTCAAACCCGGCGGAAGCCGTCTCGCGATAGACGGCGAAGTAATACCAGATGGCCCCGAGGCCCGAACCGATGAAAATGAAGAAGGCCCACAACCATTCACGGTTTTGCAGGGCGTGAACCAGCATCCAGAGCTGAAACGCCGTGACCGCCAGATAAACCGGATTGGTCAACAAAAAGCTCCAGTCTCCGATGAAGTTGAGCAGCGAGGCCACCATTTTCGCTTTGGAGGCTAGGCAGAACCCTGCCGTCTGGCAATGAAGTTTTATCCCCCGGATAATTGTCAGCTTGTTTTTCGCCGCGTTCGCGTCTATTTATTTCAGTTCTGCCGCATGCATCCGACGCTGATCATTGTGCCGACCGTCAACGAGCGGGAAAATCTCCCGCGCGTGGCGCAGAAGCTTTTATCGTTACCCATGGGGGTGGATATGCTGGTGGTGGATGGCAACTCCGCCGACGGCACCGGCCAGGTGGCCGATGAACTCGCAGCCCGGCATCCGGAGATCCATGTGTTGCACGAGCCCAAGAAGAACGGTCTGGGCCGGGCCTACATTTCCGGGTTCCAATGGGCGCTGGCCAGGGACTACGAATTCATCTTTGAGATGGATTGCGACTTCTCACATGATCCAAACGAAATTCCCAATTTCCTGAAAGCCGCGGAGCAAGCCGACCTCGTGCTGGGATCGCGCTACACCGGCGGGGTGCGGGTGCTGAACTGGCCGCTCAAGCGCCTGCTGCTGAGCCGCTTTGCCGGCATCTACGTCTCGGTGATCACGGGCATGCCCTTCACCGATCCCACCGGTGGTTACAAGTGCTTTCGTCGGCAGGCGCTCCAGGCCGTGGCGCTCGACGCCGTGAAATCCAATGGCTACAGCTTCCAGATCGAGATGACTCACCGCCTCTGGCGCGAAGGTTTTACCATCGCGGAAGTGCCGATCACCTTTGCCGACCGGGTGGAAGGCACGTCCAAGTTGTCACGGCACATCGTGGTGGAGGCGTTTTGGATGGTTTGGTGGCTGTGGCTGCAAAATGGATTGCGCCGCTGGCCGCGCCGCAAACGCCCCCCGCAGGCGCCGCTTACCGGCGTAAAGCTTCCGTCCCGGACCAGCTCCACGTCCAAGGCCGATTGACCGCAATCGTCCTACCGCCCGCCGGTGCCCGCCGTATTTTCCTCCGCGGTCGCGCCGGCTCCCGGGCTCATCCTTTCGCGAAAATTCGCCCGCACCGGAGCCGGCAAGAACTGCTGACTCGTCAAATTTGGTTCCAACGGTTAGACTAAGCTGTGCATTCGTGGATGAACAACGAGGTCGTCCGCAAGGTCCAGGATCATGTGCGCCGCCACTGGCAGGGAGCGCTGCGGTGGCGCGAGAAAATGGTTTTCAAGGAAGAGGGGTTTGATCTGGCTGCGGCGGGCCTCGTAGGCGTCATGGGCGGCGTGGTCAACCTATTCTTCTACTATGCGGGCGAAATGGTGCAACAGGCCTTCTTGCACCAGACCGGTGACCCGGTGCAGACGGCTGAGAACTTTACCACCACGGAACGGTTGCTGGTGCCCACGGTGGGCGGGCTGGTGGCCGGGCTGATTCTTTATTGGGGCTTTCGGCTGGTTCGTCCCTCCGGAGCCAGCGATCTGCTGGAGGTGGTGTTGGCTGGCGATGGCCGGCTTGCATTCCGCCCGGAATCCATCAAGACCGCCTCGGCGCTGGTGAGCATCGCCACGGGCGCGTCCATCGGGCGCGAGGGCGGCATCACCCAATTATCGGCCACCCTGGCTTCCAAGCTGGGCCAGTGGGCCCGCTGGCCGCCCTATCGCCTGCGCCTGCTGGTGGGCTGTGGCGCCGCCGCCGGCATCTCGGCCGCCTATAACGCCCCCATCACCGGCGCCGTGTTCGCCGCCCAGATCGTCCTGGGAAACTTCTCCATGAACCTCTTCGCGCCACTGGTTTGCGCGTCGGTGGTGGCGGCCACGGTTTCGCGCAGCTTCTTCGGCCTCCAACCGTGGTATCAGGTGCCGCCGCTGCCCCCCAGCATCCCCATCCAACTGCCCTGGTTCATCCTGTTGGGATGTCTGTGCGGCGGCGCCGGCGCCGTGTTCCTGAAATTCCTGCGTTACAGCCGGCAATCCTTCAGTCTGCTCCACTGCCCCGTCTACCTCAAACTCATGTTGGCCGGACTATCGGTCGGCTTGGTGGCCGCCGCCGGCCTGCCCGGCGTCTGTGGCAATGGTTATCAGGTGAGCAACTCGATCCTGCGGGGTGACTTCGATCACGTCTCCCGTGCCCTGCCGGATCTGACGACCCTGTTTTTGGCCAAATTGCTCGTGACCGCCATCACCGTGGGGGCCGGGACGGTGGGCGGCGTTTTCACCCCCACCCTGTTCCTGGGGGCAGCCGCCGGCGCTGATTTTGGCATCGCGCTACACCATTTCGGCTGGGCCACCAGCGTGCCCGCCGGCGCGTTCGCCCTGGCGGGAATGGGCGCCACGCTGGCCAGCACCACCCGCTCGCCCCTGCTGGCCATCATCATGGCCTTCGAAATCTCGCTGGACTACACCCTCATGCCGGCGCTCATGCTCGCCACGGTGGTGGCCACCCTGGTGGCCCGGCAACTTCATGCCGGCTCCATTTATACCGACCACATGCAACTCAAGGGGCTCTCGCTCCGGCGGGAAATCGACCAAGCCGGCGCGGCCACCGACCAAACGGTGGGGGATCTGATGCGGGCGCCGGTGCCACCCTTGCGGGAGAATGTCCCGTTTCGTGAAATTGCCGACCGCTTTGTCGCCAATGCCAACAACTTTTTCCCGGTGGTGGATGCCCGGCAGCAAATCATCGGCCTGGTGGCCTTGCACGACTTGAAGGAGTTTCTGAACAGCGGCGCCGAACTTGGCAGCGTGATCGCCTATGACATCATGCGGCCGCCGCCGCCCTGCCTGACGCCCGGCCAGCGGTTGGTGGACGCCCTGCCGCTGGTCCTGCAAAGCGAACTCAGAAACATCCCGGTGGTGAACGATCTCGCGGAGAAACGCCTGGTCGGCTCGCTCTCCCGCGCCGAGGCCCTCGCCCTCTTCTCCGAAGCCATTGCGGAGAAAAGCAAGCCCGCGGGTTAGCCCCCCCCGCCAGCCGCGGCGGCTGGTTTCGTGTCTTGGCGCGGACCCCGGGGCCGGGCCGCAAGGCCGCCGGTATTCCTCATTTTCAAACCTCTTTATTCCTGCCATTATTCCGCGCGTGCCACTCAATGTTGCCGATCAAATCAGTTTGAAAATCCAGGACCTTGCCTTTGGCGGCGAAGGCGTCGGGCGGATCGATGATTTTGTGGTGTTCGTGCCGTTTGTGGTGGTGGGCGAGACCGTGTTGGCGGAAGTGACCGAGGTGAAGAAGAAATTTGCCCGCGCGCGACTCGTGCGCGTGGTGGAGGCCTCGCCGGAGCGCGTGGAGCCGGCGTGCCGCTACTTCACCCGCTGCGGGGGCTGCCAGTATCAGCATCTTGCCTACCCCGCGCAATTGCGCATGAAACAAAAGCAGATCGCCGACCTGTTTGAGCGGGTGGGCAAAGTGCGACCGGAAGTGGTGGCGTCCGTGCTGCCCTGCCCCGCGCCCTACGGCTATCGCAACCGCATCATGATCCGCAGCCAATGGAACGGACCGGCCAAGAAACTGGAGATCGGCTTCATCCGGGGGGACAACAATTTCGTGGAGGACATCGAGGAATGCCAGATTGCGGAGCCGGCCTTGAACGAGCAGATCAAGGAGGTGCGGGCGAATCCGCCGCCGCATGGCGGCCTCAAAGTGGTGCTGCGCGTGCAACCGGAGGGCTGGGAAGTGCCCCGGGACTCCTTTTTTCAAAACAACTTTTTCCTGCTGCCCAAGCTGGCGGATACGGTGCGCGAGTTCCTGCAAGCCAGCGGAGCCCGACACCTGATCGATCTGTACTGCGGCGTGGGCTTTTTCGGCATCGAAGCCGCCGGTACGGTGACCTCGTTTACCGGCGTGGAATACGACCAACTGGCCATCGCCGCCGCCCGGCTGAATGCGGCCGCGCGCAACCTGACCAACGGCCAGTTCATCGCCGCCAAGGCCGAGACGGCCCTGCCCGAACTGTTGCGGGTGCATCCGGCGGAAGAAACCGCCGTGCTGCTTGATCCGCCCCGGAAAGGTTGCTGGCCGGAACTGCTGCAACTGCTGCGGCAAGCGCGTCCGGCGCAGGTGATCTATGTGTCCTGTCATCCGGCCACCATGGCCCGGGATTTGAACATTCTGTGCGGCGATGGTGTCTTTGAATTAGCGCGCGTCCAGCCGCTGGACATGTTCCCTCAAACGCAACACGTTGAATGCGTGGCCGATTTGCGGTCCAAGAAATGATACTATCACGATGAAACTGAACTTGCCAACGAGCGGTTCTTGGATTCAACTGGACCAAACTCAATGCCAAAAGAAAATCAGACCGACCCCCTAAGGAACTTTGTTCCCCGCCTTTTGCCCTGGTTGCTAGGCGGCATCATGCTGGTCGTTTACTGGCTCACCCTGAATCATTGGGTGACGTTATTCAACCTCACCCAGGTGGCCAGCGCCGCCGGCTGGACCTGGCAATCCTGGCTGCTCAGCCCGATTCTGCTGGCGGTGACGTTGCCGTTCCGCTACCTGCCGGCCGGTTGGATTCCGGTGGCGATGAGCCTTTTCGCCAGCCTGTGCGCCGCGGCCACCCTGGCCATTCTGGCCCGTTCGGTCGCCATCCTGCCACACGACCGCACCGATCTGGAGCGCATGCGCGAGCACAGCGATTTTTCTTTCCTTACGGGCTGGCTGGCCTGGGTGCCGCCGATCACCGCCGTGGTCTATGTGGGCTTTCATCTGGGGTTTTGGGAAAATGCCACCAGTTTTAGCGGCGAGATTTTCGAACTGCTCTGGTTTGCCTTCATCCTCTGGCAATTGCTCGAGTACCGGCTGGATGAACGCGAAGGGCGCCTCTTCCTGGCCGCCGCGCTGTACGGCGCCGGCATGGTCGAAAACTGGGCGCTGGTCGGCTTTTTCCCGTTGTTCTTGACGATGATCATCTGGATGCGGAGGCTGAGCTTCTTCAATGGCTACTTCCTGCTGCGGATGACGGCGGGCGGCGTGGCCGGGATCCTGTCGCTCTTGCTGGTGCTGATACCCCTCGCCGGGAGGTTCTCGGGGACCGTGCCCGTGGGATTCTTTGATGCCATTCTGGTTAACTGGCATGCCACCTGTCAGGCAATCGAACTCGTGAGAATATCCGAGGTGCGGCATTGTCTGGCCGTGATTTCGCTGACTTCCTTCCTGCCCGCGCTGGCCATGTCCATCCGGTGGAGTGCCACGTTCGGCGACAGCAGCCGGATCGGCACCACGTTGGTGAACTATTGCATGCATTTCGTCAATTTCATCTTCCTGGGTATCCTCGCGTGGGTCGCCTTCGATCCGCCGATCAGCCCGGTGCAGGTGCTTTCCGGCATCGGCTCGCATGGCTCCGCGCTGACGATCTATTACATCTCCGCCGTGTGCCTCGGCTATTACAGCGGCTATTTCCTGTTGGTCTTCGGCAAATCCGCGATACCGACCCGGCGCAACAACCGGCCGGAACCGGTCCTACCGAAAGGGTTGCTTTGGCTTTGTCCGTTGATCTTGACCGTCGTGTTGGCGTCCCTGGCCATCGGGGCCGGCTTGCTGATCTACAAGAACACCCGGACCGTGTTGGCGGCCAACGATGATTCACTCCAGAAGTTCGCCCGGTTCACCGCCCAGCAACTGCCGCCCGGGGGGGCGATTCTTTTGAGTGACAGCGACAGCAGCAGCAGCCGGGATGTGCCCTTCCGCGCCTATGCGGTGCAGTCGGAACTGGCCCGGGATGGCCGCTGGCGGAAATATCCGGTGGTGGACACCTCGGCCTTGCAATACCCGCAATACCATCGGTATCTGCACCAGCATTTTCCCGATATCTGGCCGGCCTTTTTCGCCACCAACGGCTCGGTAAACGTACCACCTTTACGGATTCTCTCCCTGCTGGATCGGCTTTCCCAAAGCAACCAACTCTGTTACCTCAATCCCAGTTTTGGCTATTTTTTTGAACTCTTCTACCAGGAACCGCATGGGTTGATTTACACCCTGAAAAGCCTGCCGACCAACAGTTTGCTGCCGCCGCGGCTGAGTCCCCAACTGATCGCTGACAATGATGCGTTTTGGCAGCAGGTGATCCAAAGCGGCGCCCCGGCCGTACGCACCGCCGTGCATCCCCCCGACCTCGCCAGGGAGAAATCCCTCATCGGCTGGTTCATGGCCCACCTGCATGTCAAACCCGAAGGCAATCCCACGGCGCTCGCCGTGGGCGAGTACTACTCCAAGAGCCTGGACGCCTTGGGCGTTCAAGTTCAGCGGGCCGGTGACCTGAAAAAGGCGGCCACGTATTTTAACGCGGCCCAGGAGTTGAATACCAACAACGTGGTGGCGGCGCTGAACCTGGAATTCAATAAAAACCTACGCTTGGGCACGCCCACCACCGTGGATCTTTCCCGGGTCGCGGCCGACCAATTTGGAAAATATACGAGCTGGAACGAGGTCATAGGCGCCAACGGTCCCTTTGATGAAACCAGTTTCTGTTTTGGCGTGGGCTGCTGGATGCTGCAGGGCCGTTTGACCCGCCAGGCGGCCGTCGAGTTCGACCGCGTCCGTGAACTGGCACCCAACAATCTCGCGGCGCGCCTTTTTCTGGGCCAAATCTACCTCGTCAACCATCACCCGGACCTAGCCTTGGAGGCCTTGCACGATCCGATGACCCATCCGTTCCGCTTTGCCCTCACGGATTTCAACTCCACGGAATTGAATGAACTGGTGGCCTCCATCTATTTTGCAAAGCGCCAAAACGCTGAGGGCGTCGCCCTGCTGGAAACCGAAATGAGCCGCCATCCCGACGACGAGCAACTGCTGCTGGTCGCCGCCCGCACCTTTAACGTACTGGGCCTGCACACGAATGCCCTCAACGTCATCAACCGCAAGCTCAGCCACACGCCCAACGATCCTGACTGGTTGTTTGGCAAGGGCATGGCCAGCCTGCAGGCCGGGGCCAATGACGAAGCCGTGACGGTCCTGAGCAAATACCTTGAAACGCGGACCAATCCAGCCGCCCTGTACGACCGCGGCCTGGCCTACTTCCGCGGGGGGCATCTGGACGAATCCCGCGCTGATTTTCTGCGGCTGCAAAACACCCACACGAACAACCCCCAATTGGCCTTCTGCCTCGGGGAAATCGCCTGGCGGCAACACCAAACCAACGAAGCCGTTCGCAACTACCGGATTTTCCTGACCACCACCTCCACCAACGGCGCCGACCATAAAATGGTCAGCCAACGCATGACCGACCTCGGCGCCAAATGACGCCATGCGCGTCACGCATATCATCACCCGACTGATTGTCGGTGGCGCGCAGGAAAACACTCTGGCCACCATGGCCGGTCTCAGCCGGAAAGGCCTGGAAATCCAACTGATTTCCGGACCGGCGGTGGGTCCGGAAGGCTCGTTGGAAAGTGAAGTCAGAAAAACACCCCATCTGCTGACGCTGGTACCCGAACTCGTGCGCCCGGTCCATCCGGTAAAGGACTTCATCGCCTTGCGCAAATTGGAAAAGATTCTCCGCCATCAGCGGCCGGACTTGGTTCACACCCACAGCGGCAAGGCCGGCATCCTCGGCCGCCTGGCCGCCCGACGTGCCGGCGTGCCGGCGATCATCCACCACATTCACGGGCCGTCCTTTGGCAGTTTCCAGGGCGCCCTCGCCAATTTCATCTTCACCGCCGCGGAACGGCGCGCCGGCCGGGTTACCGATCACTTCTTCTGTTCCGCCGCCGCCATGACCCGGCTGTACCTGGCGGCAGGCATCGGCCGGCCGGAACAATACACGCGCATTTTCAGCGGCTTCGATTTGCAGCCCTTTCTCGCGGCCACCAACGCCCCGGACCTGCGCGCCACCCTCGGTCTCAACGAAAACCATTTCGTCATCGGCAAAATCGGCCGGCTCTACCATCTCAAAGGTCATGCCGATGCCATAGCGGCTTTCGCCCGGCTGGCGCCGCAGGCGCCGCAGGCCCGCCTGCTGCTCGTGGGCGACGGCATTCTCCGCGGCCCGCTGGAGGAGCAGGCCCGTGCCCAGGGCCTGGCCGACAAGGTCATCTTCACGGGCCTCGTGCCGCCGGCCGAGGTACCCCGTTACCTGGGCATCATGGATTGCGTCATGCATTTGTCGTATCGCGAAGCCCTCTCGCGGGTTCTGCCCCAGGCCCTGGCCGCGGGCAAGCCGGTGATTGCCTATGACTTCGATGGGGCGGATGAAATCTGTCTGGAAAACCAAACCGGTTTTCTGGTTCGCACCGGCGATGTGGCGACCGCCGCCCAACGGCTCCTGCAACTCGCCGGCGACCCCGCCCTGCGCGATAAGTTCGGCCAAACCGGACGCGAGTTTGTCCGGGAAAATTTTTCAATCGAACGGATGGTGGACGATCAATACGCCGTTTATTTGCAGGTAACGGCTCGGAAAAAGGCGCTGGCCTGAGCCAGCATACCCGCGTTGCCCACCATGACCCGTAACCAATCCTCCCGCCCGCGATGATGCCCTTTCCTTTCAATTTCTTCGCCGCCGCGTTTCTGGGCGCCGGGCTCACGTCGCTGCTGACGCTGCCCCTGTGGCGGAAATGGTGTCTCCGCTCCGACCACGTGGACGAACCGGGGCAGCGCAAGATTCATGAGGCAGCGGTGCCGCTGGCGGGCGGCTTCGCCGTGTTGACCGGTATTTTGGTTCCGCTGATCCTGGGCGCCGGCTTGCTGGAAGGGGGACTGATCAAATCTGCCGCCGCGGGGGCAATCATCCACGGCCTCGATCGCCGGGCGCTGCAACTGCTGGTGCTCGCCGGCGGCGCCATCGGCATCACCGCCTTGGGCGCACTGGATGACCGGCGGGAACTGAAGGCGCTGCCCAAATTTGTGGGCCAACTGGTCGTGGCCGTGGCCGTGGCCGCCGCTTGCAAACGCATCACCCTTTTCGTTCCCAGCGCCGCCTTCAGCTACGGCATCACCATCCTGTGGCTGCTCACCGTCATCAACGCCTTCAACTTCATGGATAATATGAACGGCCTGTGCGCCGGCGTGGGGGCCATTGGCGCCCTGCTCTTTGCGCTCCTTGCCGCCGCCGCCGGCGAATACCTTGTGGCCATCACGGGATTTCTCATGTGCGGCGCACTGGTCGGTTTCCTGCCTTGGAATTTTCCGCAGGCCAAAGCCTTCCTCGGGGACGCCGGCTCCCATCTCGTGGGCTACCTGCTGGCGGTCATGGCCATCCTGCCCCACTTCTACACCAAACAAAATCCACACCCGCTGGCCGTGCTGTCGCCCTTGCTCATCCTTTGCGTACCGCTGGTGGACCTCGCGCAAGTCTCCGTTTTTCGCACGTTCAAAGGCAAGCCGTTCTGGATTGGTGATACCAACCATCTCTCCCATCGGCTGGTCCGTTGCGGCCTGAGCCGCACCCAAGCCGTGCTGCTCCTCTGGTTCGCCGCCGCCGCCATCGGGGCCACCGCCTGCTGGCTGTAGAGCGTGTGGAGCAGAGCACGCTCGAAAGGGGGCGCTGACGCGAAGGCACAGTGCGACCGCTTGCACATCGAACGACGTGGAGCAGCACCGGCATTGCGGCCTTTCGTTTCGAGACGTTGTTGCCGGGTGAGACCTGGTTCAAAATCACGTCGCAGCGGCCGAGGACGGCCGCGGACCAGCGCCCTACGCGATGGCAAGGCGCGTGGCGAACGCGCCAGCGTCATGGAGTGCGGTGGCCCTCCACCGCTTTGGAACACGCCCCCGTTTCCAACCCAAGCAATCATGGTTCGTGCACAAGGACCGCATCTTTGCGCGAGCCGCGAACCGCTCGCCCATAGCCGCGCTCTGGCAATATTCATTCGCCCGCTGGTTGGCAAGATTCGCCTTGGGCCACAGCTCCAGAGGACTGGAGCACTCCACGACGCTGGCGCGCTCCCTGGCAGCCCCTTCAGTAGCACCGCGCTGAGCCGTTCGGGCAACGGCCGCCACACGCGCACGTTTCAGCGGCCGGGACGGCCGCGGACCGGACCGGAACAAGCGCCCGTCAGGCTCCCGGTTTTTGCGCCGCAGCCGTGAGCAGGATCATCTTGCGCAACGGGGTGCGCGGCCGGAAACCAATGAAACGCCGGAGCTTGGTCACCCGCGGCTTGCGGTGCCGCATATCGTCGATTCCTCGCGCGTAGGCCTTTTCGTAAGGGACAAACTCGATCTTGGACTTGGAGTGAAGCGTCTTCACCACCCGCTCCGCCAGTTCGCGAATCGTCAATTCCTCGGTGCCACCGATGTTGAAGATCTCATTGCGCGCCGACGGGCAATGTTGCAGGCGGGTCAGGGCCTCCACCACGTCGTCCACCAGGCAAAAACAGCGGGTTTGGCCGCCGTCGCCAAAGACTTTGAGCGGCTGGCCGGCCAGCGCGGCCTCGATGAACCGCGGCAGCACCATGCCAAATCGGCCGGTCTGGCGCGGCCCCACGGTGTTAAACAGACGCGTCACGGTCACCGGCAGCGCCCGTTCGCGCGCATACGCCAGCGCCAGAAACTCGTCGTTCAGCTTGGAACAGGCGTAACTCCAGCGCGATTGACCGGGCGGCCCAATGAGCAGGTCGTCCTCCTCATCAAACTCGGCGTTGGAGCTTTTGCCGTACACTTCCGAGGTGGAAGTCAGCAGCAACGGCGTGCCGCTCGCCGCCGCGGCCCGCAACAGGGTTTGCGTTTCCAACAGGCTGGATTCCAAAACATTCAATGCCGACTTCACCACCAGTTCAACCCCCACCGTGGCCGCGAGATGAAAAATAAAATCGGCCCGGGCCGCCAGTTTTGGCAAATGGCCACAAGCCGAGATCTTGGACCGAATGAAGCGCAAACGCGGATGCGCCCGCACGGCCTGCAGATTCGCCAGGCTGCCGGTCGACAAATCGTCAATGACCACCACGTTGTTCTTGCCGGCCAGCAAACGCTCGACGAGGTGCGAGCCAATGAAACCCGCACCACCGGTGACCAGAATGGTTTTAGCCTGAGGCATGGTGAAAATTCTAGAGGTTTTGCCCGCAAAACCGAACCAAATTCCACGGTCCGGCTCGATTCCTTCGCCCCGTCTGGCTGGCCGCCATGGTTTTTGGCACACTACAGCTTGCGGTCTGCACGCCGGTCGGTCAATTTGAGCCCGTGAGCAACGCCGCCTGGAACGACGCCGTGCTGGTCCTTTTGGGCCACGGCACGGAGTTAAACAACCAGTCCGCCGTCCCCGTGTGGCAACACGCCACGGAGCTGCGGCGGCGCCAGGTTTTCCGCGAGGTGCGCGAAGCGTTCTGGAAACAGCCGCCGCAGATCAAGGACGTGCTCGCCCAGCTCGCCGCGCCGCGCGTTTTCATCGTGCCGCTCTTCATCAGCGACGGATTCTTTGCCGGGCGGGTCATTCCCGCGGCGCTCGGGTTGGACGCCGCCCGCCGCCGGCGCGATGCGGCTGGCATCACGCATTACTGCCAACCGGTCGGCACGCACGAGCGCATGACCCAGGTCATTCTGTCCCGCGCGGCCGGCGTGACCCTTCAATTCCCGTTCCCGCGCGCGCCCGCACCGGCCGACACCACGCTCTTCATCGCCGGCCACGGGACGGAGAAGAATGCCAATTCCCGCCAGGCCATCGACCGGCAGGTGGAGCAAATCCGGGCGCACAACATCTACGCCGGGGTACACGCGGTTTTCCTGGAGGAGGAGCCGCGCATCGCCGCCTGCCCGGCACTGGCCCGGACCAAACATTGTGTCGTGGTGCCATTTTTCATCAGCGACGGATTGCACGTGGTGGAAGATATTCCGGTGCTCTTGGGCGAAGCCAAGACGGCGGTCCAAGCGCGCCTCGCCGCCGGCCAGCCGACGTGGCGGAATCCCACTGAGACGCACGGCAAACTGATCTGGTATTCGTCTTCCGTGGGCACGGACCCGGGACTGGCTGAAGTGATTCTCGAGCGTGTCCGGGAAGCGGCAGAGCCCCCGGTGGGGAATTAGCGAACCTTTGATGATTTAAAAATGAAACCCTTGCGTATCGGCTTCTTGAGCACGGCCGGCATCAGCCGGAAAAACTGGAAGGCCATCAACCATGCCGGCAACTGTGTGGTGGCCGCGGTGGCCAGCCGCGAGCTGGCCCGCAGCCGCGCCTATATCGCCGAACTCCAGGGCGCCCATCCGTTTGCCACGGTCCCCGCCGCCTTGGGCAGCTACGAGGAATTGCTCTGCTCGCCCGCCGTGGATGCCGTTTACGTTCCGCTGCCGACCGGGCTGCGGAAGGAGTTCGTCGTGCGGGCGGCGCAACACGGCAAACACGTGCTGTGCGAAAAACCATGCGCCGCCAGCACCGCGGACTTGCAGGTCATGCTCGCTGCCTGCCGGGCCAATGCCGTGCAGTTCCTCGATGGCGTGATGTTCATGCACAGCTCGCGCCTGGCTCGGGTGCGCGAAGTCTTGGACGATGGCCAAAGCGTCGGCCCCATCCGCCGCCTTTCCTCCGCCTTCAGTTTCCGCGCGGCCGGGGACTTTTTCCGCACCAACATCCGCGCCGACGGAAACCTCGAGCCCTTTGGCAGCCTCGGCGATCTGGGCTGGTATTGCCTCCGCTTCACCTTGTGGACGCTCGGCTGGCGCCTGCCCGAGACCGTGGTCGGCACCCTGCTCTCCGCCTCCGACGACCTCCCCGGTCGACCGACGGCGCCCACCGAGTTTTCGGCCACCTTGTTTTATCCCGGCGGCGTCACCTCGGAATTCTACGCCTCCTTCCTCGCTGCCAACCAGCAATGGGTCCACGTCAGCGGCGAACAAGGCTGGCTGCGCCTGCCCGATTTCGTCCACCCCTTCAACAGCTACGAGCCGGCGTTTGAAGTCAATGCACAGACGGTGACGGTGGCGGGCCAAGTGAAGTGTCCGCCGGGGGCCGACCCGGCGGAAACCGGCCATGCCACCGCGCAGGACGCCTGCATGTGGCGCCATTTCGCTGACCAGATATTCTCCGGCCGGTTGAACGAGGAATGGCCGCGTTGGGCGCTGCAAACCCAACGAGTGTTGGACGCGTGCCTGGAATCCGCCCACCGCCATCAACCCGTCCGGCTTGGCGAATGATCGAGTGGTGGCAAGTGGGGCTGTTGTCGGCCACCGGCTTGGTCGCTGGGTTTGTGGACACACTGGCCGGCGGCGGCGGTCTGCTGACCCTGCCCGTGCTGCTGAATTTCTGTCCCAATGCCCAAACCGCCTTGGGGACGAACAAGCTGCAGGCCTCGTTTGGTTCCACCAGCGCCACCTTCCACTTTGCGCGGGGTGGTGCCCTGGACCTGCGCGACTGTCTGCGCGCCGGTTCGCTCGCCTTCGCCGGCTCGCTTGCGGGCTCGATCCTGGTGCAACATTTTGATTCGCACCGGTTGAAACAGGTGATTCCCTTCGTGCTGCTGGCGGTGGCCATTTTCGTCTGGCTGCGGCCCCAACTGGGCGAGCGCGACCTTCGCCCGCGCATTTCCTGGCTGAAGTTTGAAGTCCTTTGCGCGCTGCCGATTGGCTTCTACGATGGGTTTCTGGGGCCCGGCACCGGCACGTTTCTGGCGTTGTCCTTTATGCTGGGGCTGGGGTTCAACCTGACCCGGGCCACCGCCCATGCCAAGGCCCTCAATTGCGCGAGCAACCTCGCTTCGCTGCTGGTGTTTTTGGTGGTGGGCAAGGTCTGGTTTGTGGCCGGCCTCGCCATGGGGTGCGGGCAGTCGCTGGGCGCGCGGCTGGCCAGCCACCTGGTGCTCACCCGCGGCACGCGCTTCATCCGCCCCCTCTTTCTCACCCTGGTCATGGTCATCAGCCTGAAGATGATTTGGGACCTGTGGATTCGACCGGCGCTCTAAAACCGCAGGAAACCTTTCCACGTAAAGGCTGTGTTATCGAGCGGCTTGAAAAGCGCCGCTGTATTTCCATCTTCCGTCGGGGCGCTTCCATCCGTTATCCTAAGCCCGTGCATTTCCAAAAGATCACCATCGTGGGCGTCGGTTTGCTGGGCGGTTCCCTGGGGCTGGCCGCCCGCAATCGAAAGCTGGCCGGGGAAGTGGCGGGTTACGTCCGCCGCGAAGCCAGCCTGAAGGAATGCGAAGCCGCCGGCGCGGTGGACTATGCCACCACCGACCTGCTGGCCGCCGTTTCCAACGCCGACCTGGTTGTGCTCTGCACCCCCCTGGCGCAAATGCGCCCGCTGGCGCGGCGCCTGCTTCCCGCCCTCAAACGCGGCGCCATCGTCACCGACGTGGGTAGCGTCAAGGCCGGGGTGGTGCGTGAAGTGGGACCGGTGATCCGCCGGGCTGGAGCCCATTTCGTGGGTTGCCACCCCATGGCGGGCGGCGAAAAGATGGGCGTGCTGGCCTCCCGGGCCGATTTGTACCACGGCGCCCTCTGCGTGGTGACGCCCGACAACCGCGCCCCGGGCGGGGCCGTCCGCAAGTTGGAACACTTCTGGCAGGCGCTCGGCGCCCGCACCGTGCGGCTCACCGCCGCCGAGCATGACCGGCTGGTCAGCCGCTCCAGTCACCTGCCACACACGGCCGCGGCCGCCTTGGTGAATTTGATCCTGGACCCCGCGCAGCCAACCGCGCAGGCCGCCTTGTGCGCCACCGGTTTCCGGGACACCACGCGCATTGCCTCCGGCTCCCCGGAAATGTGGCGCGATATCGCGCTGGCCAACCGTCAGAACCTGGCGCGTTCGCTGGCCGCGTACGTGGCAAAATTGGAGAGCCTGCAAGGCGCGCTCCGGCGCAATGACGCGGCGGCCATCGAGAAGTTCTTTGCCACCGCCAAACAGCGCCGCGATGACTGGTGCGCCTGCGGCGCCGCGTTGTCGCCGGAATGATCGCGGCTGGCGGATGGATCGAGTTTCGGCTTCAATCCTCCCTCCACCATCCACTATTCTATCGCCCATGGCCCTGCCCGGTCTCATTGAAATTGTGCCACTCGCCAAACCTGTGCGAGCCGAGATCACCGTGCCGGGATCCAAAAGCATTACGAATCGGGCGCTGATTCTGGCCGCCTTGGCGGATGGTCCGGTGACCCTCAAGGGCGCGCTGTGGAGCGAGGACACGCAAATCATGGTGGCTTGCCTGCAAGCGCTCGGCTTGGCGGTAAGAGTCGCACCCGAGCCGGAAGAGCCGTGCAATCGCACCATCCAGGTGGTTGGGGGGGGCGGGCATGTACCGCCCGGCGGCACGGACTCAGAACCTTTGGACTTGTTCGTGGGCAACGCCGGCACGGCGGCGCGGTTCCTGGCGCCCTTCCTGTGCCTGGGCAGCGGCGTTTACCGGCTGCACGGCGTCCCGCGCATGCACGAACGACCGCAGGCCGCGCTCTTTCAAGCCCTCCGCGAACTGGGCTATCGGCTCGAAGCCGAAAACGGCAACGACCGTTTGCCCGTGCGCATTTACTCTGAGGATGTGCTGCGCCCGCCGGAATCCCAAACCGAGTTTACCCTGCGCAAACAGGTGCCCCCCGTGCCCCCGCAGTGCCGGGTGAGCATCGCCGAAAGCTCGCAATTTGCCTCCGCCCTGCTGCTCTCAGCCGAGACCGGAGGCTGGTCGGTGGAAATCGAGGGCGACAATGCCGATGAATCGCCGTACGTGGTCATGACCACCCGACTGATCGAGGCGTTTCCGAAACGGGGCGGCACGTTTCAAATCGAGCCGGACGCCAGCAGCGGCAGCTATTTCTGGGCGGCCAACTGGCTGGTTTCCGTGAACGCCTGGATGAATGGCTTTCTGGAACACACGCCCTACCAGGAAATCACGGCCCATTTTGATCAAGTTTGGAACTGGGTCCGGGCTTCGCGGTCGGGCGCCAAACCGGGGCCGGCCACCGGCGATTATCTGGCCCTGAGCGTCCGCAACTGGCCCGCGTCCGGCTGGCAAATTGACGCCGATTTTCCGCAGTTCATTCCGTTGCCGGACAAGATTTCACGCGAGGGACAACTGGGCGATAGCATCCTGACCGCGGTCATTCTCGCCGCGGACCTGTGGGCCGGCATCGGCCCCGAAAAGCGCGAGAAGGGAATCCGTTTTACGGAACTGGGCCGCTTGCGGCTGCAGGAATGCGACCGGGTGACGGCCCTGAAAACGGAACTCACCAAATGCGGCGGCAAGGTCATCGAGGAAAGCGAAGCCCTCACCGTGTATCAAACCCGGCTTCACGGCGCCGAGATTGAGACCTACAACGACCATCGCCTGGCGATGTGCCTGGCCATTCTGGGATTGAAAGTTCCCGGCTTACGAATTAAAAATCCTGCCTGCGTGAAGAAGACGTTCCCGAATTTTTTCCAGAAACTGGCCGCCCCGCCGCCGCACGGCCTGGGCGCGGAGATTTGGGAAGTGTCCGGCGGCCGGCGCACCCGCAAGCTGGCCGGCGACGATTTGTTTGCGGATTAAGCGGTCGCCGTCCAGACTCGCAGACGGGACGGAAACCATTGGAATTTTGATGAAGAAATATCCCATTGTCATCGCCATTGACGGCACCAGCGCCAGCGGCAAGAGCACCAACGCCAAGCTGGTGGCGCGCGCGCTGGGCTACGTCTACGTGGACACCGGCGCCATGTACCGCACCCTGGCCTGGTATTGCCTCCGGAAAAAAATCGCCGTGGGCGACGAAAAAGCCGTGGCCGCCACCTGCCGCCGCTGGAAAACCTCGCTGGAATGCGTGGAAAAGGACGGCCTGCGGGCGGTCCGCCTGCTTGTGGACGGTTACTTCCCGGAAACCGAAATCCGCACGCCCGAAACCGCCGCCGCCGTCTCGCATGTGGCCGCCGTGCCCGGCGTGCGCAAATGGATGAAACAGACCCAGCGCGACTGCATCCGCTTTGGCGATCTCGTGATGGAGGGGCGCGACATCGGCACGAATGTCTTTCCGGAAACCGATTATAAATTCTATCTCGATGCGACGCTGGCCGAGCGTTCCGCCCGCCGGGCGGCCGACGGCGTCAACGAGAATCTCGCCGCGCGCGACCAGCGGGATAGCCAGCGCGCCGTGGCTCCGCTGATGATCGCCCTCGGCGCCAAGGTGATCAACAATTCCGCCCTGACGGCCGAACAAACCAGCGCCCTGCTGCTGACGGAAATCCGCGCGCGCCTCGCCGAACGGCAAGGATAGAAAATCAAAGCTGGAGGGCAGCCGACTCAGATCGTGCCGCCAACGCTCCTCCGGCCATTCCCTACTTTTCATCCGCCACTCATGAACCCTTCTTACCATCTCGGCTGGATCCTGTTTCGCGCGCTCTATGCGACCTATTTCCGATGGCGCGTCTTCGGCGCGGAGAACGTGCCGCTGCAAGGCAGCGTGATCCTGGCCTCCAACCATGCCAGCTTCCTCGATCCGCCGCTGGTCGGCGCCGGGCTGCGGCGCGATATCAATTATCTGGCCCGGGAATCCCTGTTCCGGTATCCCGGCATCGGCGCCCTGCTCCGCTCCTGGAACTCCGTGCCCGTGGACCGCGACGGCGGCGGCGCGCGCGGCCTCAAGGCGATCCTGGACCGGCTGCTGGCCGGCGGCGGGATCATTCTCTTCCCCGAAGGCACCCGCACGCGGGACGGCAACCTGCAGCCCGCGCGGTCCGGCATCGGGCTCACCGTCATCAAGTCGCAGGCGCCCGTGGTCCCCGTGCGTGTTTTCGGCACCTACGCGGCTTACGGGCGGCATCTTAAATTGCCCCGCCCCTATCGCGTCACGGTCAAATACGGCCGCCCGCTGGATTTCGCCTGTCTGCGGGCCGAGGCCAAGACCTGTGACAAGGCGCGGTTAAAAGCCATCTACCAGCAAGTCGCGGATGAAATTATGGCCGCAATCGCCCGGCTCGAACCCAGAGAAGGTTAAAGCGGCCCTTCGCCATGCGGTCCGTGTCGGGTGAACTCGGAAATTCCAAATTTAACTCTGTGGCTCCGTGTCTCTGTGGTTGGTTTCAACGGAGCCGCGCTCTGGTGGGTTGGCGAATCTCAGCATTTTTTTGTAAGCAACGCCGTAAGAAGTCGAAAAAGGTGTCAACCCATAGTATGGTTCGTTTTTTGCAAACCAATCTCTAAAAAACGACTTGCTGGGTGCTCGGGTGAAGCCGGCGAAAGTTGCCGTTGAAGAACAGAAACGGGGCGCAGCGATGGCGCTACCCCAGGAATTCTATGACCAAAAATTCGGGCGAAACCGCCCTTCGTTACCTAGTTCCCTCGTTTTTCAAAAACCGCGACCATCCGTATCGGCGTTGAATGTTTTGGTTCGTGCCCATTCGTGAAATTCGTGTCTCTCCCGATCGGAATCTCCGGCTTTCCCTTAGATGCCCCAATCCGACAGCATTTTGCTGAGGCGGTTCACGCTGTACGTCAGGCG
>CAYTJG010000071.1:0-23396 GCA_964437865.1 uncultured Bifidobacteriaceae bacterium
GGCAAAGCCAGCAGATTTACAGTCTGCCCCCGTTGGCCACTTGGGTAACCTACCATCCAGTTCGAGGACGGTTATTAAGCCAGTTCCTGAAGGGCTTGTCAATCGCATCCCTCTCGATTCCGCCCGTTTTTTGCGCTTTTCGCGCTTGCATGTTGAGCCGGTTAGGGTTTGGCTAGGCCGCAGGCACCGATTATGAACGTAAGCATGTGGATGTCGCGCGATGTCCTGACCGCACAGCCGGATACGCCGGCGGCCGAGGCCGCCAAGCTCATGGCCGAAAACCACGTGCGCCGCCTCCTCGTGGTGGAGCAATGGGCCGACGGTCCGCATTTGCTGGGCATCGTCTCCGCCAAGGACGTCATTCATGCCTTCCCGCCCCACGTGAATCCCTTTGCCATCGAAGGGCCGGATGCGCGCCTGACGCCCACCACCGTGGGAGAGATCATGACCGCCGCGCCGCGCACCGTGGCCCCGGAAACCCCCATCGAGGACGCCGCCACGCTGATGTGCGCGCACAAGATCGGCGCGCTGCCCGTCCTCCGCGACCGGACCATCGCCGGCATCATCACCGAGTCGGACATTTTTCGCGCCTTTGTCAGCTTGTTCAGCTCGGAGGCGCCCGGAGCCCGCGTCACGTTTGATGCCACGCAGGGCGAGGACGTTTTTGAAATGATGGGCCGGCTCTCCAAGCGGCATCACCTGCGGGTGACCAGCCTGATTTGGACGCGGCACGATGAATTGCCGGTCTGCGTCGTCTGCGTGACCGGCACCGACATTGATCGCCTGCTCGATGAACTTTGGAGCTCCGGCCATCCCGTGGTCAACGTGATTCGCTTCGTGTCCAAAGATGACACCAAGCCGGCCCGATAGCCGTCTTTGGCGGGTGTTCCAAGCCGGACCGGAGCGCCGAGCATTGCTCGGCCCGCACGCCCAGAGTTTTCGACCAACCTCCCAGCCTTCCGCCGCCTTGGCAATTTGGCTCCGCCAGCCGATTAAGCTCGGAATGCGGCGCACCTGTGCCTTTTGCGCATTTTTGCGGCTAATCAGGTTCGGAATCCCACTCGCGAAGCAATGCTTGGCGCTCCGAGCGAGCCGACCGAGTTCGGAATCCGTAGTGTCCCCGGAGCGCGCCCGTCCCGGGCGCTGAGGCGAGCGCGCGTAGCGGCCGCTTACGCATTGAGCGACGCGTGGAAGCGGCCTTTCGTGGCAAAACGTTGGGGGCGGGTGGCGGCTGGTCCAAAATCGCATCTCAGCGGCCGAGGACGGCCACGGACCGGAGCGCGGCTTGACCTAATCGGGTTTCACCGCCGCCGCGCGGAGGGCGTCTGCCAGTTCCTGCGGGGTCCATTGATTGTCATCGAACTGCCGGAAAATCTTCCCGGCCGGGTCCAGCACCACCGTGCGCATGTTATGCGACCAGGTGCCCCCTTCGCGCCAGATGCTGAGGTCCACCTTGGGGGCCAGGCGGGCGAGGGTGTTGCTGGAGGCCACCGCAAACAGCCAGCGGTTGGTTTCCGATCCGCGGTACAGCCGGGCGTAGCTGGACAGAATGGCCGGCGAGTCAAAACCCGAATCGAACGAGATGGAGAGCAGTTGCCAGTTGGCGGGCGCGGCGGGGTTGGTGACCAACAGCGCGCGGGTCTCGGCGAAATTGCGGTTCATGCGCGGGCAATAATCCGGCAACGGACAGCTCGTGAAAAAGAAAGTGAAGGCCACAGCCCGCCCGCGAAAATCCGCAAAATGGACCGGCCGGTTGTTTTCACCCGTCAATTCATAGTCCGGCAGCAGGTCGCCCACTTCCAGTTCCGGCTCCACCACGTGCCAACCGGGCGGGCCGGACAGGCCAAGGGTGTTGGTCTTGCCCACCCGCTGAACGTTTTCGATCCAGTCGTTCGTTTCCGTGACCGCCAGCGTGAAGGTGATTTCATCGCCGGCGGAAACGCCCGCGAGCACCTGGGGGTCGCGCGCGGGAAAAGTCATGGTCATGGCGGCCATGTAATTGGAGATGGTCTCGTGCCGGATGAGGGCATGGAGTTGGTCTGGCGCCACCGATTGGACGATGCCGCGCACGGGGTAGCGTTGGACGGCGGGGGCGGCCGGGAGCGCCGGGTGGGGTTTGCAGCCGGCCAGCGCGAGCAAGAGGAGCAGGCAGGAGACGCGGAATTTCATGGCTTGAGTGCGGGATCTTCCTTTCGCAATTGGGCAATGGCCGCGACCACCGCGGCCGGCGCCTCGGTGCGCAGACCGTCAAAATAGACGCGCACGCGGCCGTGGCGGTCCACCAGCGCGATGCGTTCAGTGCCGGCAAAATTGCCGGGCATGGAATTGAACGGGTCGCCGGGATCGGTCGCGAGAAAGCTGGTGCGGATGAGCTGCTCGACGGCGACCTTGGGGCCGGTGAGCATCAACCAGCGGTTGGTATCGGCCCCGTAACGGGCACCCCATTTGGCCAGCACGGGTGGCGTATCCGACCGCGGGTCCACGGTGACCGAGACCAGGCGCACGTCGGGCTGGTTGGTGGTCAACTGCTGGATTTGGGCCATGTGCCGGCTGACTTCCGGACAGGTGGTGCCGCAGCCGGTGAACAGAAAACTCACGGCCAGGATTTTGCCGTCCAAGTCCGTGCGCGTCACCGGGCGTCCCGAGCTGTCGAGGAGCGCAAAATTCGTCAAGGCGCGCGGCTGGTCGGGGGCCAGGCCGTGCAGCGTGTCGTGATGCGAAAGCGCCGCGGCCGCGAACCAGCAGCCCACGCCGGCCATCACCGCCAGCGTCACGACGATCGCTTGAAACAGCAATTCCTCGTGGCCCAAACCGGTCTTTTTGGCGGCGTTTCCCGTCGTCGTCATGCTCAGAGCATATCCCTTATTCCGCCGCGATCCAAACCAGCGTTCCACTGGGAAGCAGGTCAAACAGCGGGATCAGGTCGGCGTCGGCCAGGTGAATGCAGCCGCACGAGGCTGGCTGGCCGATCGATTTCTGGTCGGCCGTGCCGTGGATATAAATGTAGCGCGCGTGCGAATCCACGTTGCCACCGCGATTGCGGCCCGGTTCCAAACCTTCCAGCCAGAGGATGCGCGTGGTGATTTTGGCGTCGGCCCATTGGGGATCGGATGTGTGGCCGATGACGCGGCGGGATTTGAAGACCGTACCGGGCGGTTCGCCGGCGCCGATTTTTTCGACTATCCGGTGGAGGCCCAGAGGGGTGCAATTGGAGTTCGCGAGCTGGCCGATGCCGAAGCGCGAAGTGGAAGCCGGCATCCGGCGGACCAACCGGCCCTCCACAAACAGTGACACGGATTGCGCGGCCACGCTCACCGACAGAATGTGTGGCGTGGGGGCCAAGCCTTGCGCCTGGCAGGCGGCGAGGCAGGCGGCCGGCAACAGGGCATTTTCATTCATGGACGTTTCCAAGCGCTCATTCAAGAAGAGCGCGGCGCCGGTGGCAAGACTCAAAGCGGGAAATTCACGGCCGGATCTGCACGCGAAAGAACAACTGTGAATTGGTGACGCTCAGACTGAATATTGCCGGATTACCCGTGCCGATGATTGGGGCGCCGAGCGGAAGCCAGTTTGCGCCCGCCAGATTGCTACTGCATTCGAGTTGATAGGAGAGCCCGTTAACGGTTGGACACGTGAGATTAAAGTTCGTTCCGGATGGCATCGCGGAGGTCACCGCCGGGGTAACAAAGCCCGCCGGCAGCGTCGAGGCGGAGAAGGTGAGGTTGTCAATGGCCAAGCCCTGGGCCTTTCCCGTTGAGTCGCTCATTTGCCACATCAGCCAGAGCGCCGTTTCCGGCGCCCAACCGGCAATGGCCTGATTGGTGACGCTCAAATTGGTCTGATTGAGGGACAACGTGCCGTCCACCGCCACGCCGCCGGTATCCGCGGCAACGATGGGAAAGTTCACGTTCAACGCCGGAATAAAGGCATTGGTGCCGGTCGGGAAGGTGTTGGTGCCGGTTTGGTCCAGGAAATAGAAAAACTGGAGCGTCTTGGGGAGGTTGGATTGTCGCCAGACTTCACCGGTATATTGCAAGTTCATGAAATTCAACGTCTGACCGGTGCCGTTGAGGAGTCGAACTCCAAAAGTGGTGCCGGCGGTGGTACTGGTGGCCAGCAGGCCAAGAGCCCGGTTGGAGCTGTTGGTCGGACCAAAGCTGATCTGGCCGCCTTTGGTTTGGTCGCCGGAGGAGGCGCCAAAATGGGCGGCGGAAACACTCGCACCATACCAGCCGGCCAGGGCGGAAAGGCCCAGGCCGCCAGTGCTGCCGCTGCCGGCCACCGGGAAGGCAAAGTCATAAGGGTTGGCCAGAGAATAGGTGAGGCCATTGATCGTGACGGGGTTGTTGGCGTCCACAGAAGTCGCGCCGGGATCGGGCAAGGAGTCAAAGTCCTGGGCATAGACGGAACCCGGCACCGCATAATCCACGAATGAGGGTGACGGGACGGCGCTCGCGTTGTTGGATGCGCCGGGGGTGGCCAGGTAGAATTCCTGCCGGAGGAAGCTCTGTCCGTCCGGGTACGATCCGAATGAATCATTGGAGGTGACGTTGGTGTAATCGACAAAATCGAGCACCTGCTGCTGGCCGACGCCGGCCAGCCGTGTCAAAGCCACGGAACCCGTGGCGGCGGACAGGAGGAAACTGGCGTGCGCTTCGCTGGCGGTTGAGAGATTGGTCTCGCCGTCAGTAAACACGATCGCAAACTGGCCGGCGCCAATCTCGGCATTGCTCGGAAACGCCCATTGCAGAAGGTTGGTATAATTGTTGGCCAGGTAGAGACCGTTCAACGAAACGATCTGGGCGCCGGGGTTGAAAAGCTCAACCCAACTGGAGTGTTGTCCGGCACTGTTCGTGAGGCCGGTCAGGTTTTCCGGCTGCAGCTCGTTGATCCAAAGCGAGGGGAAGGGGGTCAAGGTGGCGGCAACACGGTTCACCGCGTCGGGGGTGGCGGACAAAGGGGAGGTGGACCAGTTGCCCACGCGCCAGTTGTCCTGGTGGGGGTCGATGAGTTGGAGCGAGGACCCCGTGCCGTTGGCGTTGGTGGGCCAGGGCGGCTGGCTGGCATATTCCACCTGGGCCACCGTATTGTTGCTGGCCGTGGCCAGGGTGAGCAATTCACCGGCCGGTGGCAGCGTGCCGCTGAAAACATCGAAGACCGGGTTGGTGGCGCCATACGCAGCGGCGAACGCGGTTCCGTTGGCGGCCAGCACCAGGTAATTGGTGGGGGCCAGGATGGAGCCGTCCGGGAAGGTATAATCCAGCGCGGGCAACTGCCAGCCGGACAGATCAAAGCTGGTGTTGCTCGAGTTGTTGTAAAGTTCCACAAATTCCGCGTTGGCCACCAGCGGCGCATACATGATTTCATTGATCACCACGCGGCCTGCCGGGGAAGCATTCGTTGGACTGTAAACCACGCTCACACTGCCGGTGTCGCCGGAAATTGCCTGCCCGTCATGGGCAATGCCCGTAACCGTGAGCCGGTTGGTGCCGGTTTGCAGCGGCACGGTCGCCTGCCAGGTGGTCAATGTCGTCCACGTCAGCGGGTAGGCGGCCCCGTTGATCCAGATCGTCGCCACGTTGATTGGCGCGACGCCGGTGAGATAGGCCACGTTGTTGGTTACCGTCACCGTCGGGTTTACCGTGAAACTCGTTGCGTTGACGGAAGCCAGTTGGGCGGCAATGCTCGTCTGGGCTGCCGACAGCCACGGCTCGAGGTTCTCCGTGGGGTTCTCCACGGTGAGTCCGTTTTCGGTGAAGGCATTGTATTTGGCCAGGAGCAGCGGTGCGCTGTTCGCCACGTTCAGCGGCCCGTTAACCAGTTCGCCCAAGGCCCGCCAATACATGCGGAGGAAGGTGGGATTATTATAAATCTGCTGCATGTTCGAGTCTGAGCCGTTGACGGCGAGCAGGTTCTCGCCCGGATCCCATGATCCGTTGTCGCCCAGCACGGTTTCGTAATCGTAAACCATCATGGTGAACTTGGTGCCCAGGGTGCCAACATACGTGTACGTGTTCCACGAATTCACCGCCCCAAAAGTGTCCCAATCGCCGGCGGCATGATCGGCGGCAAAGGTGCGCATCCATTCCTCCATGTTGGCCATGTTCTCCAGGTTGGCCACATAGTTGGCGGTGCCGTAAGAGCCGGCGGCGTCCACCAGGGAGAATACGTTGGTCAGGTCACTCTCGGAATCGGGCGTGCGCCGGGTATCATACATGTAGCGGTAACGCGCGGTCTTTTTGATACCGCCCGTGGTCGTGTATGGCATGAGTGTGCACCAGGATTGGTTGTCGAAGTTCAAGCTCCCACCCGAAAGAAACGGGGCAAATTCGAACCAGGCGCGCAGTTTGAAGAGGAAGCCATCGGAGTCATTGGGAAAGTGTTCCTTGACGACGTCGGTGCCGGGATTCTGCCGGTCATGCAGCAGTTGATCGCGGCGGTTGCCGTTGACATAGAGCGCGATATAACGCTGGTAGATCCATGGCGTCCCCACCGCGCGCTGGAAAGTAAAGGCCAGCTCGCTGCGCTGGATGCTGGCGTCCTGGCCGGGAGCGGCCCCGGGATCGTGAAGCTGGTTGAAATAGGTGGTGCCCAGAAACAGGTCGTCGTCATTGAATTTCAACTCGTAATTGCACGGACTGCCGTTGGGGGTGTCAAAGGATTGATGATAGGGACTGCCGGCAAAATGGCCTTGCATGTTGTAAATGACGCGTTTCCCATTCACGAAGGTGCCGTCGATTCCTTCGTTGCTCAGATCGCCCAGGTTGGCCCAGCGGTTGATGTTGGTCTGCGTGAGCCATAAGTGGTACACGCCGAAACTGCCGCCGGGATTGCCATCGCCAAACATCACCACGCACTCGCGCGCCGGCTCATTATTCTGAGGGCGCAACGCCGGGAAACGGGTGGCGGTACCCAGCGAGTCGGTGGCGGCCAGGTAAAACGCCACCACTTGGTTGGCCGCCTGGCCGGGAATCGTGGCGCTGAAAATTCCATCGCCCGGAACGGCATCGCCGCCCGTGCCGTTGTCCCGCATCGGCACGGCGGTGAAATTGGTGGCGGGGTCGAGCCGGTAATACAGCGTGAGATTTTGCACGCCGTTGGGATCGCACACGTTGGCGGTGACCACCACGGCTTGGTTTGCGGCCGGCACCGGCGGATTATGTGTCACGTTGTAAATGGCCGGTCCCGCGTTGGTCACGCGGGCGCTGTTCGGCAGGCCGGGGGAACCCAGATTGGTGGGCACGGGCATGGCCGCCGTGGCTTCGAGCCAATTGCCACTTAGACGCAACAGCACTTCCGGCCAGCCGCGCAACCAGCGCGCCTTGAATCTCAAGGTGGCGGTCAGGCCGGAGGCCAGGGGATTGTTGTTCAACGCCACCTCACAGGAGTTGTTGCCGGTCCAGAAACGGTCGCTGCTGCGGAGGTGGAGCGAGTGGCTGCTTTGATAGCCGCTGCTCTCCAGACTGGACCGGCTCATGCAGCCCTGCAAAGACCAGTCGGTCAGGCCGAGACTGCCTTCGAAGGTGCCGTTGGAGACATAGTTGACGCCGTTGTAATCCACCTCGAGGTTGTCCAACAGACATTCGCCGGAATCGAGCAGGCCGATTTGGGCGTAGTCAATGGACGAATCGTAATTGGCCCCATTATCCAGCACCCCGGTGGTTTCAATATCCGTCCAGACCGATTTTTGCGTTTCATCGCTATCGGCCCAATTGGATGGCAGGCGATGATTCGAGTGCGGATCAATCAGTTCCAGACTGCTGCCGCCGCCCGACGACCATTCGCCCCAGCGTCCACCGGCGCCGTAGGCTACCTGGTCTTCCGCCACCAGGATTGAATTGGTGTAAAGGGTGGCCGGCCGGGACAGGGTCACTTGGGCTCCGTCGTGTGATAGCTTGCCGCTGTAATTGCCGACCGTGTTGGCGGTGTTCAAATTGGCATATTTTGCGAACAGGTTGGTCAGGCTTTTCGCCACCACCAGGTAGCCGTTTGGCGCGATCGTGATGCTGGGAAAGGTGAACGTGACTCCCGAGGTGAACTGCCAGCCGGCCAGGTTGACCGTATTTGTGCCCTGATTATAAAGCTCGATATACTGGTCCTCGTTATTGCCGCTGATCGGATCGTACATCAGCTCGTTGATCGCGATGTCGCCGATGGCGATGCGACTATTATTGGTGCCCGGCGTGTTGGTGGTGAAATTGTAAAAATCGTTGGCGCCGTCAGGCCAGCGGCCGTAGGACACTCCGTCGGGTTGCGCCCCGAATTTCACCGCGTCCAACACGCGGCTGCCGTCGGGCTTGATAAAGTACAGGGTCTCGCCCGCGCCGTTCAGCGTGAAGCCGAATTGCGATTGCGTGAACGAAACAAAACCCGCCGGGCCGATGACGGTGGCGCTGGAAATCACGAATTTGTTCGTCGTTGGATCGTCGGTCAAAATGCAGCCCGAGATGTCCACGCTGTTGGTGCTGTGGTTGTAGAGCTCGATGAATTGCGGCACGGCGGGGCTTTCCGAGTGCGGCAACAGTTCGTTGATGACGACGTTGCGCAAGGGGCTGGGCGAAAAACCATCCATCTGTCCGGGCGAGCCGCCCACCGTGTCGCTGATATCCCACGCGCGCGGATCCCCGGCGCCGTACGTGGGATTGGCCAGCACGAGGCTATGGCCGGTTCCATCCGTGGCCACCGGCCAGGGGAAGACGTCGTCGTAAGGCACGGTCAGCAGGACGTTGGCTTCCTCGTCCAACAGTTGGAGCGTCTCGGAATGTTTGAGGCTGCCGGTATAGGGGCCCAGGACATTGGTGACACCGTAAATACTCGTGATGTCCGCGGGTGCCGCCGCCACCACGAAGTAGCCGCCGCCGGGAATTTGCGTGTTGGCGGGGAAGGTGTAATTCAGGTCCGCGCACGTAATTCGATAGCCGCTGATGTCCTGGAACCAGGGATTGGAATTATAGAGCTCGAGAAACTCCAGGTTTTTGCCGTCGGTCCGCGGCGCGGGTTTCCACATGATCTCCGAAAACACCACCGGGGTCATCCGACTGCTCGGTCCGATGGCGTCGTGCGGGTTGATTTGCTGGCCGACGATGGCGTTAGTCACCTCGATCAGCTCGCTGAATTTCGCCGTGGTCGCCTCGTTGGTATCATGACTGCTGACCGCGTAACCCAGATAAATCTGCTCCGGCATGGAAATGGCCTCGGTTCCCAGCAAGGTCCAGGCTTGGCCATCGTAGCCGGCGTAGGCGTTGAAGGCGTCGCCGACCCGTTGGAGCCGCAGCCAGGTGTTGGGATAATTTGCCGGGAAGCTGCCCGCGGTGCTCGCCGCGCTGTCCGCGGGATCGCGCCATTCAAAAAACGAGCCATTCATGGCCGGCGTGGCAAACACCGCCGCGAACCGGGCGCTGGCCGTCAGGGTTTCGCGCGCCATCAATCCCGCCTGCGCAAACGTGTCGGACACCCTCAAGCCGCTCACGCGCACCGCCACGTCAAAATCGCCGGTCACCAGCTCATATGAAAAATTGCCCTGGTCCGCTTCGCCGCCGAACGCCGCGCCAACCGCGGTCACGTCGAAACCATTGGCGGTCGTGGTGACCACGGAAGCCGCCGGGGGATGGCCCAAATCCAGCGGCACGAAGGGCAGGGCCTGAAACGTGGCGGTCGTGTTGGTCGCGATCACGTTCGGGGTGGCCGCGCGGTCGCGCACGCCGTTGACCACGAGGCAATAGTTGCTGCCGTAGGTCATCGGCGCAGTGGTCAAAACAACGGTCTGATTGTCGCCGGCGAGCACTGCGCCGGTCACCGCCAGGCCGTTGGTAAACACATAGTTCGCCGTGTTGGTCGCGCTGGCCGCCTCGACCACTTTGGAATAGGCCAGCTGCACGTTGGTGTGGCTCAGATTCTCGACTTGCAAAATCGTTGGCGGATTGGTGTCGGGCCGCACGGTCAGGAGGGTGGGCGTGCTGGTGACGGCGCCGGCGGCGTTGGTGACACGGCAGCTAAAAATCGCGCCGCTCCAGCTCAAACCCAGGTTGCTGAAGGTCAGCACGGGCGAGTTGGCACCGGGCAGGTTGGTCCCGTTCAATTGCCACTGGTAACTGACATTCGCCTGATTGGTCACCAGCAACGAAATGGCGGCGCCGCCGTTTTCGACCACCGTTGTGTTCGTGGGTGGCTCAACATAAATGCCGGGCCGGTTCGTCAGCCCGGTGAAGGGAATCAGCAGCGTGCCGGCGGCGCTGCCGGTGGCCAGCGGCAACTCGGTTGTGCCGTTTGGCAACTCCCATTGCACGGTCAAATTATCGCCGCCCGTGCCCTGTTCATGCAGCGCCTCCAGGAAATAACGGCGGCCACCTTGCAAATAAACCGGCGCGGATTGCTGGCTGGTCTCCGCCGTGAAATCGCGCCAGGAAGTCCAGGCCGTGACCGCGGCGATCGTAAGCTCAGCCGTCGGGTTTTCGTTGGTGCTCAGGCAGAGGATCGAGGTGTCGTCGCTGGCGATCCAGAAGGTGTAATTGCCGTTGGTTGGCGGCACCACGAACGCCCGCAGCCGCTGGCCGTAGTAATCCAGGCCGTCGTTGACTTCCGTTTCAAAGCCGGGGAAAACCTCCGTGTAGGCCGGGGCGGGATGGGCGGGCCAGTTTGCGTTGTAAGTCGTGTTCGTCAGCATGGCCAGCGTGTTGCCAATGTTCGCAGTGAGGTTGGTCCAACGCTCGCGATACACGCCGAAGATGGGCGGCGGCGTGCTGACGGCACTGAAATTGGTGAACGTGGCGGTGTTCAACGCGGAGTCGTTGTGGGCGGTTACCGCCAGCCCGGCCAACGCCGTGCCGTTCATTAACGCCGCCGCGCTCCCCACCTCCACCCAGTTGCTGCCATCCGTGCTGAAATAGCCCGTGAAGTCCTGGTCCAAGCGGGTCAATCGCAGCCAGACCGGCGCGGTGCCGCCCCCCTCCGCGACGTTGGCACTCGCGCCGTCAGTGGCGCTCCGCCATTGAAAGCTCACGCCCTGGCCCGCAGTGGCGACGATGGCCACGTTGGCCGAACCCGCGGTGCTGTCATTGCGAAACATCAGCCCGGCCTTCGACCAGCCGGAACCGGGATCACTGTTCTGCAGGCTGGTTACTTGCACGGTCAGCGTGCCGTCGCCGGTGAAGTTGGTGCTGGCCAGATTAAACTGGTCGGCGTCGTTCCAAATGTCCGCACCGCCGCCGGTGACGGTCCACAACCCATTGCTGTCGCTGGCCGAGCCGGCCAACGTCGGCGAACCAATGTCGGCGTCGCTCCACCCCGGCGGCAAACTGGCCCACGCCAACTCGGGCCCGGGCAGGAGGGGGGTAATCAGCAAGGCGAGTTTCAGTAGCGCGCTTCTGGAACGCGCCGAATGAATCACTTTCATAAATCGATGTCTCGGTGTGGTTGGAACCAAGATAGGCAGTTTGGGGACGAGGCAATTCTCGTGACTTCCGATCGGTTGTCAAGGTTTTCATCGCATTCGACGTATGTAATGGGTAAAGGGAGGTGTCGCGGAGCGACTTTGGAAATTAGCCAGACACGCCAGTGTCTGGTCTCGCGCCAAACGAATTTATGCGTCCTGAAGGGACGCTGGATTTCCCCTGTCCCTCCAGGACGTTTTCATTTTTACCACCAGTACCCGGCACGCTGTGCCGGGCTAATTTCCAGCGTCGCTCCGCGACCGCCGAAAGGCGTCTTGAGGATTTTACCCACGATAAACCGGCCTGATCCCGGACGGTTTAGAGCAAGGGTTGGGTTTCGGGAACGGTGGGCGCGTTGCGCACACGGGCCGGGCGGCTGGTGCGGAGGGCATCAATGTCTTTGAGCGGCTGGCGTAGCACCTCTTTGTAGAAGAATAGTATGGCGTTGAAGGCCTGAGTTTGAGTGTAGGCGGCCAAATTACGGTTGCGCGCCAAGTCGTTTAAGAAGTTTTCCAGCTTCTGCTCGCTGGGCGGCGAACCGGGCATGGAGTTTAGGCCACATGACACGTCTATGAAAATGGCCCTATCCATCGTCGCTATACTTGTGATCGTCGCTGCGTTTTTATTTTTACACCACAGCAACCCGCCGTCCATCACGGGCATCGGGGTTGCGGTTACAGTTATAAACCATTCGCTAGAGATCATGGATGTGCGGCCAAATACGCCAGCCGCAAGAGCTGGACTGGTCAGGGGACTCATTATTCAGCGGATTGGCGATACCTCCACCGATGGCAAGCCACTACAAGAGTGCGTTGGCATGATGCGCGGACTTGTTGGTTCCAAGGTTCAGCTTGAATTAGTTGACCCGGCAAAGAACACAACCAATATTGTCGAGTTCACGAGAGAAGCGATTCCTCTGCCAGTAAGATCTGGCACGCTACCACCTGGTCTCACTAACGCACCGTAGGATTTTAGATGACGAGCACGTGGCCCAACCCATTCACCGGAGCCGCCGCCGGCCGAGGAACGGCGGAAGCATTCAACGGCCAAGGGGAACTGGGTTAAGGCCTACGGGCAAGATGGAAGACCGCCCTCACCCCGGCCCTCTCCCCCGGGGCGAGGGAAAAACGCGCGCCGCGTTGAGGGAAGGCGATAGGTGGTTCAAGCACATCCATGTGCCCATGTGCAATCGTGCCGCAATCCATTTGATCGTCACCGTCGTCTCCGCCGTGGGGGCTCCGGGCCGAGGGCTGTCAGGCAGGAGTTAGCTATGGGTGCGGGCGCGTATGGGGCGAGGTTAGTCCCCACAAATCCAAAATCCGAGTCCCCGAAACCCGAAGGGGCGCACCGGAATTTTCCGCAACAAGCGCCGGTCAAAAGAACGGATTATGCGCCTGCTCCTGGGCCACGGTGGTCAGCGGACCGTGGCCGGGACAGATCAGCGTAGCGGGCGGCAGGGTCAGAATTTGCTCCCGGACTTTCTGACGCGCCAGGCTGTAATCGGGGTTTCCGCGTCCCATGGAGCCCGCAAAGATCGCGTCGCCCACCACCGCCACGTGCGGGGCATCCTCCTGCCAATTGCCAATGAGATACGTCACCCCGTCCTCCGCGTGGCCGGGCGTTTCGCGATGCGTGACGCGCAGTCCGCCCAAATGCAGGATCTCGCTGGACTTGTTGCGCTGCTCCACGGGCGCGCTCTTGGAGCCGGCATGCACGCGCGCCTTGGGCCACGCCTCGCGAAACTTCGGCAGCGCCTCCACGTGGTCCCAATGGGAGTGCGTGATGAAAATATGGCGTAGCGTGAGCCCGTTTTCAGTGAGGCAATCCAGGACGGGCTGGGCCGCCAGGCCGGTGTCGAACAAGGCGGCTTCGCGGGAGACCTCGTCCCAGGCGAGAAAACAGTTCACGGTGAGTCCTTCGCCGGTGGAGGCGAACACCCGCAGCTCGTGCCATTGGGACAAGTCGGGCGCGGCCGGCAGCCAGCCGGCGGCGATGCCGGCCAGTTTGGCGGGGTGCAGGCCGATCAGTTTGGCCAGCGCTTCAAAATGAATCGGCCGGCCGGCCGGATCGCCGGTTTCCTCCAGTTTGGCGAAGGCCGCTTCGTCCAGGCCGGCCGCCTGCGCCGCCGGTCCGGCCGCCACACCGCTCATGGCGCGCGCCTTGCCGATGATATCGCCCAAATGGTCCTCGAGTTGCATAGACTGACAGTAACGGATGGACCGGCCGGGGGGCAAGTCGGCGCGGGAGAATTTACGAGGCGGCGGAAACCGGACGTCCCGCCCCCCCGGCCGCCCAGCGAGTCGCTTGTCCCGCCCGCCCGCCTTTGCTAGAGTGCGGCCGTGCCATCGGGCAATAAACATAAGCCGCATAAGCCGCATAAACCGAAAGAGCGTTTCTACTTGTTTCCCGGGCAGGGGGGGCGCAACTACTACGAGAAGCAAAGGCGCTTCATCATCTGGTCCTGTGCGGTGGCCATCGTATTTGGCGCCGCCATGGGGAGTATCATGTGGTGGCTGTCCCGGCGCTGAAACCGGGCGCTTCACGGAGGTATTTATGGCGCCACGCTTGACCATCCCGGGCCGGGTGTTACCATTCAAGCAGTACAAAGCTCAATGAAACCATCACGCTTCATTCTGGTGCTGGCCGCCGTTGCCGCGGTGCCGGTTTGTGGCCGCTCGGAAGTCACCGACGGCGTCAAGGCCATTGTCAACGACAAGGTGATCACCTACCAGGAGGTGGTGGATTACGCGCACGACGCCGCCACGGCGATGCGCGAGCAATACGCCTCCCAGCCGGAGGTGTTTCAGCGCAAGCTCGACCAGCTGTTGAACGACGCGCTGGACCAGTTGGTGGAGCGGCAATTGATCCTGCACAGTTTCGACACCGACGGCTACAAACTGCCCGACGGCGTGGTGGATGAGTTGGTGCGGGATCGCATCCGCGAACAATTTGGCGACCGGGTGACGCTGATGAAGACCTTGCAGGCCCGGGGCATCACCTTCGAGCAATTTCGCGATCAGCTCCGCGATCAGTACATCACGGCCGCCCTGCGGCGTCAGATGGTCCAGCAGGAAGTCATCATTTCACCGGTGAAAATCCAGGATTACTACCAGAGCCATCAAAACGACTTCAAGGTGGATGACCAGGTGAAGCTGCGCATGATTGTCTTTAACAAGGCCTCGGCGGACGATACCAACGCGCTCGGCATGGCCGCGGAAGTGCAGGCCAAACTCAAGGACGGGGCGTCGTTTGCCGAAATGGCCGGCATTTACTCGCAGGGCTCGCAGCAGCATCAGGGCGGTGACTGGGGCTGGGTGGAGCGGCCGGTGCTGCGCAAGGAGCTGGCCAATACGGCGTTTGCCATGAAAAAGGGCCAGGTCAGCGAACCCATCAACACCCCGGACGCGGTTTATCTCATGTTGGTGGAGGATAAGAAGGACGCCGCGCCCAAACCGCTCGCCGACGTGCGCGGCGAGATTGAAAAAACGCTGCGGATCCAGGAGCAGACGCACCGGCAAAAAGTGTGGATTGACGGGTTGAAGAAGAAGACCTTCATCCTCATCATTCCCTGACTCCGCGGCGCACCGGGCGCTTCCCCGGCAGGCATGCTCATGAAAGGCTGGCTCGGCATCACTCTTGGCGACGTCACCGGTGTGGGACCGGAAGTGGCGCTCAAGGCACTCGCCCAGGAAGCTCCGGCCGACCAGACCCGCTACCTCCTCATTGGCGATGAACCGTGGCTGGCGCGGCTGAACGAAAAATTCTCGCTCCACCTGCCGCTCCAGAAATTCACCGGCTACCAGGACGAAGGCCGGTTTTTCACTTTCAACCCGCTCGCCGAACCGTTGCCGGCGGATTTGCCGGCCGGTGCGGCGCCCGCCGCCAACGCCGCGGTCGCCTGGTTGCGCGAAGCCGGTCAGCGCTGCGCGCGCGGCGAACTGGCCGGCATGATCACGGCGCCGGTCAACAAGGAAGCCATTATCCGCGCCGGTCATAAATTCGTGGGTCAGACGGAATTTCTTTCCGAGCTCGCCGGCGCCCGGCGCACCGCCATGATGCTCCTGGGCACGGACGAACACGGCCGCTGGCTGCGGGTGGCGCTCGCCACCGTCCACATCGCCCTGCAAGCCGTGCCGGCGAGGCTCACCGCGGAAAAGGTCCTGCTGGCAATCGAACTCGCCGCGCAAGCCTGCCGCGACCTCGGCCTGCCCCGGTCCCGCATTGCGGTGGCCGGCTTGAATCCCCATGCGGGCGAAGGCGGGGAATTTGGCGATGAAGAGATCACGACCATCGGTCCCACGATCAAGGCCGCGCAGCGTCAGGGCATTGACGCGGTGGGGCCGTTGAGCGGGGACACGGTGTTTTACTACGCGCTGAAAGGGCAGTTTGATGCCGTGGTGGCCATGTACCATGACCAGGGGCTGGCGCCGTTGAAAGCGGTGGCGTTTGACAGCGGCATTAATTGGACGCTCGGGTTGCCGTTCATCCGCACCTCGCCGGACCACGGCACCGCCTACGACATAGCGGGTCAGGGCGTGGCCAACCCCGGCAGCATGGTCGCTGCCCTCCGGCTGGCCAAGCAGCTCACCCGGAATCGTGGCTGAGGGGGCTGGTGAGGTTCCCCGGGCGTTGTCCTTCGGCAGCTTCGGCCTAGGGGAAGATGGCGCGGTAGTACCGCTGCGGGAAGTTGGTGGTAAACCGATCGGTGAAGATCAGACTGCTGGAGCCGCCCAGGTTGGTGTAAACGGGCACCCAGGCCGCCTCTTCGGCCGACACGTTCGTGGCCGCCTCGATCCGCCACGGCGAATTAGTCCAGGGGGTGGTGATGGTGAAACGGAACGTGTGGGCGCCACCCGCGGACACGCTCGCGCCGGATAGGGCCAGTTGCGACGGGAGGGGCAGCACGGTCATGAAAAAATCATTCGTCGCCAACAGCGGCGGCACGCTGTTGTCGGTTAATTTGATCCGCACGGCGTAGGTGCCGGGCCGCGCGACGACATTGGTCCAGACGAACGAGTTGGTCGCGAGGATGCCGTTGGTTTGGACCGGAACCAGCGCGTAGGTATAGCTGGCCGAGGGCACCATCCAATTGGTGGCGACCAGGTCATTCGCGGCGGTCTCGCCCACGTAAACCGCCCCGTTGGTGGGCGCCTCCAGATAAGGCCGTTGCGGCGGCAGGAAGACCAGGGAAAAGTGATTGGTCACGGAATTTGTCCACGCACCATCGTGGTTGTCCTGCGCCCGCACATAGATCGTGTTGGTCCGGGGCGCCACGGAATTATTGGTCCACGTCAACACCCCGTCCTGGATGCCGGTATTGGTCCAAGTGAGCACGGCGCTGGCCGAGCCGCTGTTCGTGATGAACAGGTTGGTGGAAACGGACAGGAGGCTGAAGGTGTACGTGGCCGCCGGCTCCCAGGTGTTGGTGGCGCTGACGCCGATCGCGATTTGCCGGCCGGAATAATTGGTGACCACGGTGGGCACGGTCAGGGTTGGCCGCGGCGTGACCGCCACGGTCACCGTGAAGTTGCCCGTGGCGCTCAACGGCGGCGTGTGGTCGTCCTCGGCCACGACGTAAATCGTCACCTTTTCGCTCTTGTTGGTCGCCGTGGTCACCCAGGTAAGTACCCCGGTATTCGCCGCGATGGATACCCCAGCGGGGGAATTGGTGACCGCATAGGTATATTTGCTGTCCGGGAACGTGCTGTTGGTGGCGGTAACTTTGGCGGTCAGGGTTTGGCCGGCATTGAGGGTCCGGTTGGTTGGCATGGTCAGCACCGGGGCGGCAGGAGTTTGCACGGTCACCTCAAAACTGTTGGTGGCGCTCAGATTCGGCGGGTTGTCATCCGTGGCCTTGACGGTGATCTTGTAGGTGCCGGCCTTTTGGTCGGTGAGCGTTGGCCAGGCCAGGACCCCGTCATTCGTCAGGTCGGAAGTATCCAGATTGGTGATCGAGGAGGAAAGGACCGCATACGTATAGCTGTCGTCAGGATAGTAGTCGTTGGTGGCCTCGAGGGTGACAGTCAGCGTCGCGCCGGCATAGATCGACTGCGCTGAAGGCACGATCAACGTGGGAATCCACTCGTTGATGACGGTCACCACAAAGCTGTTCGTGGCGCTGAGCGGCGGCAGGCTGTTGTCCGAGGCGACCACGGTGATCGTGTTGGTGCTGGCGGCCTGGTTGGTGGTGGTTTGCCAAGTGATGACGCCGTTGGAGTTGATCGTCATGTGCGCCGGCGGCGAGACGAGCGCAAAGGTATAAACGGCGTTGGGCACGTAGAGATTGGCGACGGTACTGGTGACCATCAATTTATCGCCGGCGTAGAGGGTCTGGTTGGTGGGCACGGTCAATTCCGGCGGCACGCCCAGGGATAGATCGTCCACATACCAGCCGGGTTCGGTATATTCGCCGCCGGAGGTGAAATGGAAAGCGACGCGCACCGCCTGGCCCTCGTAGGCGCTCAAATCCACCGAAGCACTCGTCCAGCCGCTGGCACTGTCCTCGTAGGTGGGGGACAGTTGCGTCCAGGCGCTGGTGCCGGTGGTGACGGTGGTGTTGGTGGTGTACGTGTAAGTGAAATTGGTGCTGAAATAACCGATGGGATAATCAGAACCGTATTCTGGAACCCAGGTCATGCCCTGCCAGACCATGAAATTAGTGGGGTTGGCCGTATCAGGGGAGGGCTCATTGGTGCTGGTATAGTCAACGGCACCGCTCACCGATCCCATGTCCGCCAGCGGCGGGAAGCCGGCGGAAAACAAATATTGGCCGAAAGAATAAAAAAAGTAAACGCTGCCCACGGTCCGCGTGGAGTTGGTCCAGCCACCGATTGTGGCATTCCAGTAGAAGGGGGTGGAGTAGTTGTCATTGGTGGAGCCGAAAAACTCGTAGATGTTGGTATCCAGCGACGACGCGATTACGTTGGTGGTGATCGTAATATTCGTGACGGTGGTGATGGTGATGCTGCCGTTGTTAATTTCCACGTAGCCGAGGGCGTTCTGGAAGTCATACCATTGCCAGAAGCGGAGGGAGGGGCTGTTGGAGGGGGGGACCACGAAGGGCGGGCTGATCAGCCGCGAGTCCACGTTATTGCCGTAATTGCCGGCCAACACGGTGGCGGCGCAGTTGGTGCCGGTGTAGGCCGCCCCGGGACCGCTCGTGGGGCGGCCAATCTCCCACGTGCCTGCATCCACCGACCAATCGGTCGTCTTGGGGTCAAATTCGAATCCTTCGGGCAGGGTCATCCAGGGCGAGCCGGTCACCACCTCCACGTCATCCACGAACCAGCCCAGCCCGTTGCCGCAGCAACCGCCGGAGGTGAAATGAAACGCCAGGCGCACGCTCAGACCGGCGTAACCCGTCAGGTCGAAATAGGGGCGCGACCAGACGCCGCTGCTGTTGACATCCAGGTAACTATCGGAAAGCTGGTTCCAGGTGCTGCCGGCATTGGTGCTGATTTCCACATAGCCCAGCGCATTGGCGTAATTGAACCACTGCCAAAAGCGGAGGCGCGGATACAGATTGGCGGCCGGCACCACCAGCGAACTGGCGCCGTTGTAATTGACGCAGATGAGCCGGCCATCCTGATTGTCGCCATATTTTTGGGTGGAGGCGCAATCGGCGCCCGAATGCGTTCGCTCGCCGACGGTGTTCGTCGGCGGGCCGGCCGTGGGCGAGCCGATGTGCCAAGGGCCGGAAGCTGTCCAGTGCGCGGCGGCATTGGTATCAAAGTTGTCCGCCCAGAAGACCGTTTCCGCCCGGGCCGGCCCCAGGTTCAGGCACAGCGCCAGGCATCCCCCCGCCAGTAAGTAATACAAACGATTCATGTGTCTTGGCCGCGCCGGAGCCCGCCCCGCTTTCGGGGCGGCCCCGCGGCAATTAATGCGCCGAGTTGGTGGACGTCGAACTCGAGTTCAACTGCAACATCAAGGCGTCCTGAGACCTTTTCTGCATGGCGGCTTGGTCCAACGTGCCCGGGTTCGTCCCCGGATTGGCCGTGGCCGGAGCCACGGAACCGGTCTTGGCCGGAGCCACCGGAGCCACCGGCGTGGCCGGCACCGCGAAGGTCGTCACCTTTTCGGCTCCCGTATCCGGGTGCAGGACGGCATTGGTGCCGGTCACCGGGTTCTTGAGCATATTGGTGCCGCCGCCCGACGGGGCGAAGAAACCGTCATAATTCGTGTCGCGCTTGAATTCCTTGGCCTCGCGCCGGCGTTCCGCCTCGATCAGCGAGCGCTCGTAGGTGCTGTCCTCGGCCGCCGCTTGCGAAATGCCCGGCAGACGCCGTTCCTCCACCTTGGTATTGTCGGCCGCCATGGACGGAGTATCCAGCACCGTCGGCCGCATCAGAACGATCAGTTCCTCGCGGTCGCCGGTATCCGAACGGCTCTTGAACAAGTTGCCCAAGATCGGAATGTCCGACAGGAACGGGACGCCGTTCTGAGTGTGGCTCTTGTCCGACTTGATGAAGCCACCCAGCATCACCGTATCGCGGTTATGCACGGCGATCTCCGTATTCAAGGTGCGTTTGATCGTGTTGGGCACGTTGCCCACGTTTTCGATGGCCGTGTAGCCATTCAAATCGTCGATTTCCTGCTGGATGTCCATCACCACCAGACCTTCCGGATTGATGAACGGGGTGACATCGAGCTCCACACCCACCGAGAGTTGGGAGTACGAACTGCCGCTGCTGTAGCCGCTGTAGGTGCCGGTGACATAGGGTACCGTATTACCCACAAAGAACTGCGCCGTTTTGGCCTGCGAGGTCTGGATGCGCGGGCGCTGGATGATGGAGGCATGGCTGTCCGATTCCGCGGCGCTGACCGCCAAGTCGAAGTAGGGTCCGATGTTGGCGAAATAGCTCGCGCCCTCCGACAGGTTGTTGCCAAAAGTGGAATTGGTGCCCATCGTGGAACTGATGGAGGTGACCTTGGAAATGCTGCTGAAAAGCCCGTTGGTGGTGAGCCCGTTGGTCACGTAGGAGAGTGACTTGGTGAAGCCGGCAAACGGGCTGCTGCTGCTGACGGAGCCGCCGCCGCCAATAAAGCTGCCATTCGCGGCCGGATTCTGCGCGACCGACGTCCCGAAAGTAAAAGTCTTGTCCAGGGTCACGTCCATGATCACGGCCTCGATCAAGACCTGCGCCAGCGGCACGTCCAGCTTGGCGATGATGCCTTTGATGACCTCCATGTCCGCCCGGGTGGCGTAGATGAGCAACGAGCTGCTGCTTTCGTTGGGAATGATCTTGGTCTGGCCAAAAAGTTGGATTTGGTCCTTGCCGCTGCCGCCCCCGCCGCCGCCACTGCCGGTGGCGTTGATAATATTATTGAGCCGCTGCTGAAACGACTGGCCGGTGCTCGCCGTGCCGTTGGGGGTGGTTGCCCGGTTGCCGCCCATGGTCGAGCCGGTGCCGCCAAAGCCGCCATTGCCGCCATAGCCGCCGCTGGTGCCGGAGCTGCCGAAACTGCCGCCGGTGCCCGACATGCCGCTGCGACCGGAGAGTCCGCTGATTTGGGAAGAGCCCTGCGAACTGCCGATGCTTACGCTGGCGCCGCTGCCCCCGCTGCCGAGCGCATTCAGCGCGTTGGCGATGTCATCCACCTTGGCATAGCGGATGGGGATGACCTCGGAAATGTACTCGGCCGGCACGTTGACATCCACCTCCTCAATCATTTCCAGCATGCGCTTCACGTTTTCCGCGTAGTCGCGGATGATCAGGATGCCGTTATCATCCAGCGGCAGAATGGAATTGAGTTTGGCAAAGGGCTGGATCACCTGGATCATGACCGACGGTTTGACATACTTCAACTGCACGACATGGGTGAGGTAGGATCCCAGGTCCGGCAGATTTGTGGAGCCGAGGCGATCGATGGGGCCGCCGGCCGTGCCCGCCTGGTCGGAGGCCAGCACCTTCACGAACTTATCGCCTACATCCACGAGGGAAACGCCGTTCAACGCCAGCACGGCCTGCAGGGCTTCAATGGTCTCGGTCTTGGTCAGGGGCGTCTGAGTGCGGAGAATGATTTTGGCATCCGGCAACTGTCCCCGGAGCAGCGTGCGATTGACCAGCTTCGCGTAAATATCGAGCACCTGGGTCAACTCCACGCCTTCAAAATTAATCGTGCCAGGCTGAATCATCTCTTCCGGTGCGGCGGCAAAGGTGGAAGAGGCGTCATAACTGCTGGACATGGGGCCGCCTTGGCCCGCGCCGCCGGGACCACCGGGACCGCCGGGAGCGCCGGCTCCACCGGGGCCGCCTTGGCGGCCCGCGCCCCCCGGACCGCCGGGAGCGCCGGCGGGCATGCCGGGTGTGCCGGCGGCGCGCGCGGGGACAGCGTTGGTGCCACCGGGGCGCAGCGTGCGGCGCGGCGCGGGCTGCGCCTGGAGTTCCCAGCCGGTCAACACCAGCAGCAATACAAGGAGAGTCTTTTTCATTTTGCCTTTACGTTTGCATTTTTCGCGGCGGCGGCCTTGGCGCTTTTCTGATAACTGGCCACGAGTCGGATATCGGCATTCAGCCGCTGGTGCGGCTGATCCGGTTGCAGCGACAAATCAAATACGCGGATCATCGAGGAGCCGTTCCCCAATTTGTACAGGAAGTCCACCAGGTTCGCTTCCGGCGCCTGCACCACGATGTTCTGCATCTGTTCCACAAAAAACTCATTGGTTTGCATCGTCGTGCGCGAAAAACTCTGGATGCCAAAGCCGCAGGTCTGGGCCTGACTCTGGATGGTGCGCATCAGGTCGATGGACTGGTCTTCCGGAGCCATGAACTCGCCCTGGTTCTCAAAAACCTTCAACTTCTTCTGGAGATCGGGAATGCCCGCCACCGCCGCCTGGTAGTTCCGCAGCTTGAGCGTCGCGCCGTCGAAGCGGGTCCGGTAATTGCCGTAGTCCGAGAAATGCGGCCAAATGAACGCCCAGTTGAGCACGATCAGCAACCCCACGGCCACCCCGACGACGAGCCGGCGTTCCACGGGGCGCAGTTGAGCCAGGTATTTCTTCATTTTCCCTCCTGACCGGTGTGCAGCAAATTGAGGCTCATACTCCAAGTGTAACCGTTGGCGCCCTTGTGCGGATTCACCGGTTCGCCCGTGGCCGGATCAAAAAGCGGCTGTTTGTTCAGGGTCTTCTTTTTGAGCGAATCGTTGAAATCAAACAGGGTTTGGACCTGGTCCTCCGGGGCGCTGCCACTCAATTGGATCTTTTCCCCATTGGCGAAGGTGAACCGCGACAGGGAAACACTGGCCGGCAATTCCTCGGCCACCACCTGCCAGCAGTCCAGCGCCGCGAATTTCAACTGCGACCGTTTATCGAGCTCGTCGAGCCGCGCCCGGAGCTGGATGGAGTTGGTGTAGTCATTGCTGATGGCGGCCACCTGGCTCTCCACTTTGTGCATCTTGAAGCCCTCCCACTGCGCCACGGCAAAATAAACGACGCACCAAATCACGTAGAGCAATCCCGCATAGCCCAGCCCGTGCAGCCACAGCCGGTCGGTAAACTGCTCGCGATAGCGGGCGGCAAACTCGACGGGTTGGAGATTGATTTTGGCGGTGGAGGCCGTGGCGCGTTTCGCCGAGCGGGCGGCCAGTTCCGCCGGCGGCGGCGGCGCAATCACCTGGACGGGCTCGCCCAAGCCGGTCCGCAAAAGCTGTTCCCATTCGGTGGCATTCACCGGGTCGGCCACCAGATTCCATTCCGGCTGGCCAGTCAGCCAGCCTTCCACCTCGCCGGCCATCGCCAACATGCCCAGTTGGGCTTTCAACTCCACGGCCCGGTCCCCGGCCGGGGGCAGGGTGACCACATTGAGATTGCGCCAGGCGCCGCCAAACCACCAGGCGACCAACGCGGCATTCTGGCCGCCCAGGGTCAGCGGAAACAGCCAGACGCTGTCACCCTTGGGCTCCACCGCCTCCAACTGGTCCAGCATGGGCGTCTCCAGCCGGTCGGCCAGGAAACCGTCGTGT
>CAYTJG010000072.1:0-22985 GCA_964437865.1 uncultured Bifidobacteriaceae bacterium
GACGATGCGCATGGCTTGGATGCTTTTGGATAATGCGCGGTCGGCCTGGACGCGCTTCGCGGCTTCGTTCAACAGGCGTGGCGCCAGGAACCCCCCCTGCATGGCTTCGGTACGCAGGGCGCCCCAGAGCGCGGCTGTCGGTTCCTGGCCCGGTCTTGATCCCAACGCTCCAGCCAGCGCCAGGGAAGTCAACGGGAGACCGCTGCCGGACCTGACCCCGTCATGCCGGTTGGCAAATTCGAGCAACGGCGTGGCGCCGTTGGTGGTCGGCGTGTCGCGCAGCTCCGCGCGGAGCAGGAAGAACTCCGCGCAGATTTCCGCATCCGGCGGCGGGTGGGTTTCCTTTAGTTTGCCTGCCAGTTCGGCCAGTTGCGTTCGCGGTAGGCGGGCCAGATCCGCCGTTTCCAAAGCCGTCCAGGCGGTCTGTTGCGCCGGCGTCAGGGCGGCGACCCAGGCCGGCGGTTGGGGCGGATCTGATTGCTGTCCCGCTGGGAAGCCGTGGCCATCCAGCGCGAAGGTGGCCACGGGCGGCACGCCGTCATCCCAGTCCGGGAAAACCGTCTGCAACCTGGCCAGACCATTGGAAATGGCTGAACTTTCATCAGGGTCACTGAGCAGTTGCTGGCGCGAGGGGCTGGTCGGCCAAGGCGTTTCGACGTTCTCCAGATAATATTGCCAGCCGCTGGCATAGCCCTCCAACTGCGCCAGGTCCGCCGCCACCATGCGGCCGAAATCGTCGGGTAGCCCCTGCACAATCTCCCGGGCCCGCGTTTGGGCATCCTGCTCCACCATGCGGCGCTGGTGCAGAATGGCCCAGAAGCCAAACGCCGCCATCAAGGTGACCGGCAGCAAGATGAACGCAGCCTGCCAGAAGAAAGTCGGCGCCTGGCGCGCGGCGCTTGGCCGGGCGGTGGACGGCAGTTCGCGGAGCGGCTGGCGGTTTCTATGCCCGACTTTCATTGCCTACAGCCTGGGCCAGGCGCCGGTGGCAGTTGTCACGAATTTGCAAAATCTGGTCCGGTAGATGACGACCGGTTACCGATTTACGACGGGGAAACACCTCTCCCCGCTCCCGTGCGTGAAGCGGTTTGCCCAAGCTCGTTGCGTTTCGCGGTAAAGGCTTCCCGTGGCCGTTTTATGCTGCTTGACCAATGGGGGGGATGACAGGTTAGGTTTCAGTATGCACATTTTCCATCGGCTGAGTCAGCCGCGTTTGGTCGTCCCGTCGTTCATGGGTTTGCTGATCGCAGTTTGCCTGGGGCTGACTCGTCCGTCCGCGGTGTACGCCGCTTCGACTCTTTTCGGCGGCGGCCCGTTTTATACGGGCGGCGCCTCGACCATGAATATCCTGCGATCCTCGGGTTATACCACGGTCATGTTGTGGACCATCCACGTGGATGGCACTACCGGCAATCTGGTGTACAACGACCAACTCCTGGTGGCCAACGGCGTATATGTGGGCAATTCCGCCTGGCCCGCGCAACTCAAGACCTTGAAGACCGCGCCGACCTCGGTCAACCGGATTGAGGTGTGCGTGGCCTCCGCCGGCGTGAACGATTTTCAATCCCTCCAGACCCTGATCAGCAAGTATGGCACGAATACCACGAGTCTCCTGTACTCGAATTTCTACGCGCTCAAGGCGGCCACCGGCGCCGACGCCGTTGATTATGACGACGAAATGCTTTACGACGTGACCACGGCGGTCAATTTCGGCCTGATGCTGTCGTCCATGGGTTACAAGGTGACCCTGTGTCCGTACACCGATTCGTCGTTCTGGCAGAGCACGTACAACGGATTGGGGAGCGGCATCGTGGACCGGGTTTATCTCCAATGCTACGCCGGTGGGGCGGGGAACGATCCCGGCACCTGGAACGGATATTTCAGCGGGCTGAAGGTTCAGCCGGGGATGTGGTGCAAGAACGGCGATTGCACCGAGGGCAGTTCCGCCAGCGACGTGGCCGCGCAGATGACCGCCTGGCGGGCGGCGGACGGAATCCCCGGCGGTTTCATGTGGCTGTACGACGACATGCTGTCCTGCACCAGCGGCGGCACGCCGGCGGATTATGCGCTGGCGATCAATCGGGCGGTGGATCCGCTTACCATCACGCCGGCGACCGGTTTCGCGGGCGCCACGGCCTACAATCTGCGCGCACTGCCGACCAGCACGCCGTTTCTGTTGTCCAACGCCGCCGCCATCTCGCTAAATTGGGGCGTGGTCAATACTTCAAGTTGGGTGACAGTCTCGTCGCTCTCGGGTTCGCTGGCCGCCGGCGCCACCGCCACGGTGACGGCCAGCTTGAATCTATCGACCGCCACCAACCTGGCCCCGGGCACCTACGCGGCCACGGTCATCTTCAGCAACCGGACAACCGCCGTGGGTGTGCCGCGCAATTTCGCCTTGAACACCGCCGTGGTCAACTGGCCGCTGGCGCTCACCGGGTTCAACGCCGCGGTCCTGGCCAGCAACACCGCCACGGCGGCCGCCCCGGGCGCCACGGCGTTTGATCTTCCCAATGACTATTGTTTTTACCAGTCGGGCTTGAGCGGCAGTTCGCAGGGCCTCCCCGGGACCGGCGTGATTCTCAGCCAATGCGATGGCAACACGGCCTTTCAGCTCGGACCCTACGGCGCGGCTGACGTGCTGTTGCTAGGCGATACCTACGCCTCGTCCGGCACGCTGACGCTGGCCAGCCCGGATGCGTTCAATTCCCTGACCGTGCTCGCCGCGTCCGCGAACGGTGGCGGCCAGGGGAACCTGGTCCTCCATTTCACCGACGGCACGCGGAGTCCCGCCTTTGCCTACAATTGCCAGGACTGGTTTTACACGGTCACCAACGTGGCCCTCCAGGGCTTCGGCCGGCTGAAGTTGGGCAGCAGTTGGTCGATTGAGAACAATGGCGGTTCGAACCCGAACCTGTACCAAACGACCCTCAATTTGGCGGCGCTGGGACTGGTCAAGCCGGTGGCCTCGATCACCTTTACGAACCCGGTCGGTGCGGGCGCCACGGAAAGCACGGCCATTTTCGCAGTCAGCGGCATGTCCACCAACGTGCCGTTGCAGCCGCCGGGCGATTTGGCCGCTATTCCGGGAACGAACGGCACGGCCCAATTATCCTGGGCCTCGTCGGCCGGCGCCGTGAGTTACCAGGTGAAACAATCGGCGGTGAGTGGCAGCGGTTACGTCACGGTGGGCAGTGTGGCCGGCACCCGTTTTACAGTCGACGGCCTGGCCAATGGCACGCCTTATTATTTTGTGGTGTCGGCGGCAGGCGTGGCCGATGAAAGCACCAACTCCAGCCAGGTGTCCCTGATGCCAGGCTCTTATCCCGGCTGGGCGCTGGGCGCGGAGCCGGTCGCTTACTGGCCGCTGAATGAAGCTTCCGGGCCCGTGGCCTCCGAATGGGTGAACGGCAGCAACGGCGTCTACACTGGTACGGTCACCCTCACGGCCAATGGCGACGCGGCGGCCGGGTTCCTGACGCCGCATCGCGCCGCTTATTACACTGGCGCCGGGTACGTGTTGGTGCCGAATCTCATCGGCGCCACGAATTTTTCCATCGCGTTTTGGCTGCGCACCAGCGCCACGGGTGGAACCGGTTATTGGTACAACGGCGAAGGTTTGGTGGACGGCGACGTGAGCGGCACCACGGGTGATTTTGGCGTGGCGCTGGTCGGGGCCAAGATCGGCTTTGGCGTGGGCAACCCCGATACCACGCTCACGTCCAGCAAAAGCGTCAATGACCTGGTGTGGCATCACATCGTGGCCACGCGTGACGCCGGCAGCGGACTGATGACCCTTTACCTTGATGGTAAAAAGGACAGCAGCGAGACCGGTCCCACGGGCGTGCGGACGAATTCCACGGTGCTGCACTTGGGCAACATCGCCAGCGGCGGCGGGTATTATGTTGGCTACCTGTCGGACGTGGCGCTGTACCCGCGGTTGCTCACGACCAACCAGATTGCCACGCTCTACAGTGCCGCCAGCGGCCTCTTTTACGATATTCCGCTCACCAATCAGCTCAGCGGGAGCAATCTCATCCTGAGCTGGCGCGGCAACGGCCAACTGCTGGAGACCACCAATCTGGCCGGACCCTGGACGACCAACACCGCGGCGTCGCCGGTCACGGTCACGCCCACCGCCGCGCAGCAATTTTTCCGGGTTCGCACGCAATGAGTTTGGGCGGGTGATCAATCGCCGCCAAGTGCCTGCGCTGACCTGGCAGCCGCGGAGCGGCACCCGACCATAGCCCGCATTTTTTAAACGCGGGTTTCGGCCTGCGTGCGCCCTCCGCCCCGCCGGGGCGGCTGACCGGATTCCCCCCTTACCTCAAGCCGCCCCCTCAACCGTCCCTCCGGGACGGGACCACCTTGTGTCACCCGAAACCCGCATTTAAAAATGCGGGCTATTTTCATCGGTTCCGTTGGAACCAACCAACGCCAACGATTTCAGTGTTGCTTCCTTTTCGAACGTCCATCCAGCGCAGGTCCGATTTCATCGTTGCTGGACCGGATGGTTCATCCCCTTCAGGGGATGCTTTCCCGCATTCCGCTTATCCGCTCCTTTAGCCCTCAGCCTTCAGCTTTCAACCTTATTTCGGATGGCGCCCAAACTTTCCATTCGCCTGCCACGGTTGTTTGATTAGAATTTCCCCGTGAAGCCGCTCACCTCGCATACGTGCAAATTATCGGACGCCCAGGCCGAGGCGCTCAACGACGCGCTGAAGGCGCGCGATTGGAAATCCCGCACCGTGCCCTACGCCCGTTTCGCCTATGAAGCGGACAAATGCAACGTGGTCTTTTACGAGAGCGGCAAGCTGGTGGTGCAGGGCAAGGGCACCCAGGAATTCATTGAGTTTGTGCTGGAGCCGGAGATCCTCAAGGAGGTCAAGCTGGGCTACGAGACCGTGTTGAATCCCGAGCTGCTGCTGCCCCGTTTCGGCGTGGACGAAAGCGGCAAGGGCGATTTTTTCGGGCCGCTGTGCATCGCCGGCGTGTACGTGAACGAAACCGTCATCAACGCCTGGAAGGACAAGGGCATCCGCGATTCCAAGAATATTTCGAGTGATAAAAAGATCCGCGAATTGGCCGATCTGATCCGCCAGACGCCCGGTTGCGTGGTGGACTCGGTAACCGTGGGCAACGAGGCCTACAACCGCCTGTACACGCGCATGAAAAGCGTGAACACGCTGCTGGCCTGGGGCCACGCGCGGGTGATCGAGAACCTCATGGGCAAGCGTTACCAGATGAATCCCGCGCCGGTGCGGGCCATTAGTGACCAGTTCGCCGCCAGCAAAACGGTGATTGAAAAGGCGCTCATGTCGGGCGGCCGCTCCATCGAGCTGGTCCAGCGCCACAAGGCGGAAGCGGATATCGCCGTGGCCGCGGCGTCCATTGTGGCGCGGGATGCCTTTGTGAAAGGCATCGCCAAGCTGGAACACGACTACCAACTGACTTTTCCGAAAGGCGCCGGCGTCTTGGTGGATGCGGCGGCCAAACAATTCGTCGAATCGCGCGGTGCGGAGGAGTTGGTGAAGATCTCCAAGCTGCATTTCCGGACGGCGCTCCGGGCCCAGGGCCTGCCCGAACCGCCGCGCAAGGAGTGGCGCCGGTCCTGAGACGGCGCTCGGCTCAATTTTTCATCTGCCTTCGGCAGTTCGCAACCCTCGTGGTTACCAACTCAAAAGGGCAAGATTGGATGGTAAATGCCGGGCAGAGATGATTATTATTACGGAACAGCTCAAAGCGCGACGTGGAATTTGCCGGTAAGTGCGAAGCATATGAAGCAAACGAACAACCTCCGGCGGTCGGCCATCCTTGCGGTCCTGGCGGTTACCTGGTGGCGTGGTCCCAGCACCTTGGCGCAAAACCTGGTGGCCAATGGCAGTTTCGAGAGTCCGACGGTCTCCGGTGATACTTATACGGTGACCTTCGGATCGCTGACCACCAATGGTGTGCCGGACTGGGCTTTTGGATTATCGGCCAGTGCATCGTATGATGGCATCGCCTTCACCTCGGGAGCTTTCGGCGATAAGGTGATCGAAGACGGTTCCAATGCCGCCTTTGATCAGGGCACCGGTTCTTTCTGGCAAGTGGTGACTTTGGGGGGCGGTCAATCTTATGTTTTGTCCTTTCATGCCATGGGCCGGGCCGGTCTAAATGGCGCCGACCCCATCAAGGTCACCCTGGGCAATATTCTTTCGCAGACCGTTACGCCCGGCAACGCTGCGCAAACCAGTTTGAGTGACTGGAGCGCGTACGCGTTTGCGGTGACGGCCACCAATTCGGGTTCTTACCGGCTTGAGTTCGCCGGGACGCTCCCCTTTGTCAGCGGGACCAGCGACCATACCACCTATATTGACAATATTTCGCTGCGGCCATACTCGAGCAATGCGCCCGCCATCCTGGTGCAGCCGTCAGCCGCGCAATGGCTCTTTGCCGGGCAGACGGCGCAGTTCGCCGTCCAAGCAGCCAGTGTGCCCGCGCCGTCTTACCAGTGGCAGACCGGGACCAACGGAGTCTATTTGAATCTGGCCGACGGCGGTCGGATTTCGGGCGCCACCTCCGGCTTCCTGACCATCAGCAACCTTTCGGTAGGGGATCCCACCAACTTTCAGGTGATCGTGTCTGACGCGGCGGGCTCCACCAACAGCACTCCCGCCGCCCTGACGGTGATGCCCATTCCGCCCCCCGGCTCGCCGCGGGTTTGTGTGACGGTCATCAATCCCGGTTTCGAGGACAATCCGCAAGGCGACGACATCTATACGACGCCATTTGGTAGCCTCAATCCCGCGAATGGTATTGCCGGCTGGCACTTCAATGCGTCAGCGGGTGATGCCTACTCGGGCCTGGTGGTGGAGACCGGCACCGTGATGGGCTCGCCGAAGTACATTCCTCAGTGCTGGCAGGCCGCCTTCATCCAGGGAACCGGATCGTTTTCGCAACCGGTCACGTTCAAATCCCCCGGGACGTACCTGCTCCGGTTTCGCGCGGCGGGGCGCTCCAATGGTGGCGCCGGGGCCGAGACCGTGGTGGCGGCGGTGGACGGCCAGGCCGTTGGGACTTTCACTCCGGCCACGACGCAGTGGGCGCTTTTTGCCTCGGCGCCGTTTGTTGTGGCCGCCGGCGTGCATACCATCACTTTTGCCGGCACCGTGCCGTATTCGCAATCGGACCGGACGTCGTTCATTGATGCGGTGCAAATCGTTACGCCCGCCGAAGCCGTGGCGGCGACGCCGCCCACCTCGCCCGTCGATAACCTGGTCTTTGTGGGGGACAGCATCACCGCGGGCGCCACGCTGGTCGATCCGGCCACCCAAGCCTCGGCCGTGCAATGCGGGCAAAGCTTGGGAGAGCGATACAATATGGCAATGCGCCTGTCGAACCAGGGGCACAGCGGCCATACCACGGTGGATTGGCTGCCCTCCACCAATGCCTCGTCCGACTTCGAACTGGCCGTGGCGGCGGCAGCAGCGCTGCAAGCCGCGCAGGCGGGTCAGTTGATCTTTTCGATCATGCTGGGGGCCAATGACAGCGCCCAAAGCGGGCCGAATGGCGCGCCCGTTTCCGCCGCTAATTATCGCCAAAACCTGCAAGCGATCATCGACCGGTTGCTCGCGGTTTATACCAATGCCTTCATCTTTGTGCATTACCCGACCTGGTATTCGACGAACACGCAGAATTCTTCGCTGTACGGCGCGGCCGGGCTGGCGCGCTTGGAGACGTATTTCCCGCAAATCGACCTCCTGGTTTCCAACTGCGCCATTGTCCATCCCGGCCGGGTTTTTGCCGGCGACAAGCAGGCGTTTGGGTATTTCTCCACCAACTATCTGACCCTCCTGACGCCCGAAACCGGCCCGCAGGGGACGTTCTATTTGCACCCCAACGCGGCGGGGGCGGCGGTCTTGGGAAAATTCTGGGCGGACGCCATCGCGGCGCCGTTGAATTGGGCCACCAATGACTCCTATGTGGCTTGGCTGCAGAGCGTGGACCTGACTCCGAATGGCCCGGATGCGGCCTTTGACGATACGTCCACCAACGGTACTGTCAGCAATGGTGTGGCGTATGCCAATCCAAACGGCATCGTGGCGGTGCTGGCGGCGGATGGCACATTGGTGAATGTGTGGGCCGACCTTCGGACGGATGCCGAGTTGATCCAGACCGTGCAAACATCCAACGACCTGCAGCACTGGGTGCCAGTTCCATGGTCAGTCGCAACCAATCAGGCCGGCGTGGCAACCGGCTTCACGCGGTATGCGTTGCAAGCCCCGGTCGCTCGAGCGACAACCAGCTTTTATCGACTGCAACTGGGTTACTGAATATCTATGCTGAAACCTCACCTCTGTTCGTTCATACTCGTACTGTCGCTGGTGGCGTTGGCCGCCGCCGGAGCCGACGCCGATCAATTTGCCAATCTCCAACGGGAGCCGGACACGGTGACCGTCATTACCGAGGCCGGCGCCCATGTTCTGAGTCCGCAGCGGGACGGTCGGTGGACGATTGACAGCCTCCAAGTGCAGTTCCACGTGCGGAAAGGCAAACTTGGGGTGCAGTTGACCGCGCCGGATGACGACGTCAAGCGGGTGGAGATCCATTGGACCGCGAGCCTGCCGACGGATTGGAAATATCTTGGCGATGCGTGGGAGCGTGCCTATGGCGATCTGGAATGGAAGCCGCTCGAGGCCAGGCGGGTGCTGCCCTGGTATTTCCTGGCCAGCAACGGCCAGTACACGCACGGCTACGGCGTGATGACCGGACCGGGCGCCTTGTGCTACTGGACCGCCGAGGCGCAGGGCATTACGCTGCACGCCGACGTGCGGTGCGGCGGGATGGGGGTGGAATTGGGCGCGCGCACGCTGGAGGTATGCACCGTGGTGAGCCGCCGGGGCGAGGATGGTGAAACGCCCTTCATGGCGGCGCAGAAGTTTTGTGGCCTGATGTGTCCCCGGCCGGTGCTGCCGAAGAAACCGGTCTATGGCTTCAATGACTGGTATTGCACCTACGGCCACGATACGGCCGACCAGTTCCTGGCGGATGTGGTGATGGTGTCTTCGTTCTCGCCGGACCGGTCCAACCGGCCGTTTGCCGTGGTGGACGACGGCTGGCAATGGAATGGCGACCGCGATCAATCACCTGGTCTCTGGGACCGGACCCGTCCTGCCTTCAGCAAAACGCTCAGCATGACGGATCTGGCCGGGCGTATTCGGGCCGCGGGAGCGCGTCCGGGCCTGTGGTACCGGCCATTGATCGCCAATGTGGATGCGCCGGCCTACTGGCGCTTGCAGCGGGATGCAAATTTGCTGGATCCGACGGTGCCGGCGGTGCGGGACGGCATTCGGCAGGCGGTCTCGCGTTTCCATGGCTGGGGTTACGAGCTGGTCAAGCATGACTATACCACCTTTGATATTTGCGGCCGTTGGGGGCCGAAGATGGGCGCGGAGGTGACGCCGGACGGCTGGGCGTTTGCCGACCGTACACAAACCACCGCCGAAGTCATCCGCACGCTTTACCGGGACATCCGCCAGGCAGCCGGCGCCAAGACCCTCATCATCGGTTGCAACACGATGGGGCATCTGGCGGCGGGCCTGTTTGAGTTGCAGCGCGTGGGCGACGATACCAGCGGCAACGATTGGAACCGCACGCGGGACATGGGCGTGAATTGTCTGGGCTTTCGCGCGCCGCAAAACGGCACGTTTTTCCAGGCGGACGCCGATTGCGCCGGCCAGACCGCGGCTGGATCCGTGCCTTGGGAAAAGAACTCCCAATGGCTCGACCTGTTGGCCCACAGTGGCACGGCGCTGTTTGTCTCCTTCCCGCGCGAGTTGGTGAAGGCCGACCAAGAGCATGCCTTGCGGGCAGCCCTCACGGCGGCGGCGCAGCCACAGCCCACGGCCGAGCCCTTGGATTGGCTGACCCGCCGCGCCCCTGAACAATGGCGCCTGGATGGCCAGGAACAGCATTTTACGTGGTAAATTTGAAGGTCGAAAACCTGTAGGGTGATGGCCGGCCTGGCTGGCGGGATGGCCTTTTACGGTGCCATTTTGAACCCTGCGTTTATGGGTGTATGGTACTGACATGACTCAAAAGGAATTCGACGAAAAGTATCCCCTGATCCTCAGTTGGATCAAAAGCCTGGTGTCGGAGCACGCCGCGAATGCGCAGTCGGTGGCGTCGCTCGGATTCAAGCGGCTGCCGCAGTACTTTCTGCCCGAAGCCCTGGCGGCTGCCAAAGTCGTCTATTTGCCCAAAGTCCCGGTTCCACCGCTCAGCGCGATGGGCCTCACGCATTTCGCCCATTTTGAGAACATGAACGCGGGCGGTACCACCTATCTGGACACGTTCTTTTCACGGAATGAATTGCGCGGGGATGAAGCCCACCATTTTCACGAAATGGTGCACATCCTCCAATGGCAATTGCTCAGCCCAAAATCCTTCATTTCCGCCTTCTCGAATGACTTGGAACGAATCGGCTATCGGAAGAGCCCGCTGGAAACCATGGCTTATACGCTGGCGAGCGTTTTCAAAAACAGCGACGCGCCTTTTGACGTGGCCACTATTGTCCGTGAGCAGATCCGGGAGCTTTATTTCTGAGCGGCAAAATGAAATACAAAGGACCCGAGATTGAGGTCCGCTTAAACATTCGTGTGAATCAGTTCGGGCCTCGGCTTTGCCCGCTTGGTGAAATCACCCGCCCACCGCGTCGGTCGTCCCGCGGCGCCAATTCATGCGATAGCCCGGCTCCCACCCGCATAGTAAACTGCGGACCGACTCTCTTGAACAGCCTGCCAGCGCGGCCGAAAGCTGGGTTGAAAGTCCGGCATGAACAAACTTGAGCACGTCATGCGGCGGTGGTACAGCGGCAGGATCGGGTGGCTCCTGCTGCTGAATTTATTTGGGAGCCTGGCGGGTTCGGCGCGGGCCCAGCCGGTCAACATCAATGGCGCGTACGATCGGGCCTTTGGCAGCGCGTTGCGCGTGCAAACCGACGCCACCGGCTTTGGCGCCACTGATAACGAGCTGGACGCGGCTTACGGGTTTGTGGTGGGCCAAAGCCTGTACCTCTTTATTTCCGGTAATCTTCAGGACAATGCCAATAATCTGAATATTTTCATCGCCGACGGCCGGTCGGGACAGGGCACCCTCGCCGCGGTCAATCCGGGGAAATTTGGTTCAGCACCAATGCTCCCTATGCCACCGGCCAGCGGCGCGACTTCACCGTGGTGGTTTCGCCCAAGCAGGCCCAAACCGGGGTGATTTACGAGCTGGCCGTCAATAATATCGGCGCCCAAGGCGCGGCCACCGACGGCTCGGAGCGCAGCACGTTTGTGGATCTCTACGGCGGCCCGGGTGCCCGCGCCTATGATCCGGTGTACAATCGTTTCAACCTGGCCTACCTGACCAATCTCGGCGTGAACTGGCTGTGGTTGGAACCCATTCACCCCATCGGTGAGCTGGACAGCATCAACAGTCCCTATTGTGCCAAGAACTTCTTTGCCGTGTCGCCCTGGATGAGCAAGGCAGACACGCGGCCGGCGGCGTTGCAGGAATTCCAGGGGTTTGTGGCCGCGGCGGATGCCGCCGGGGTGAATGTGATGTTGGACGAACCGTTCGATCACACGGCGCACGACGTGGAACTGGCCAGTGAGGGAGTGGCTGATTTCGGAGGCACAGGCAATCCTGGCAACTGGCAATCCACGGACCTGATTGCCGACCGGCTGCCGGCTTTTTTCTCCGCCACCAACGCCTATTGCAGCCGGGCGGGCGGCAGCCACACCATTGCGCTGGCGCCGGATCGTGGGGATTTCGCCAAGTGGACCGATGTGAGCGATGTCTTCTATGGGGTTTATGACGCGCTGGTTTGTGTGAACCCGGCGGACAATACGAATTACCTGAACACGGGCGACTGGTTTGATTATACCACCAACACGGGCAGTTTTGATCAGGTCACGCAGAATGTCTGGCGCTATTTTGCGAATGCGCTGCTCTTCTGGCTGGATGAGACCGGCTGCACCAATGGTACGCCGGCGAGGCAGAGCGCCGTGGGCGTGGACGGTTTGCGCGCTGATTTTGCCGAGGGGCTGCCGCCGCAGGCGTGGGAGTACATCATCAATACCGTGCGCGCGCGGAAGTGGGATTTCGTCTTCCTGGCCGAAGCGCTCGGGGGCGGGGCCACCACCTACCGGTCCAGCCGCTGTTTTCTCAGTGCCACGACCTCGCAGCCCGCCATTTTTGCCGTGGCCAAACTGGTGGTGACCAACGGCTCGCCCAATTTCGACGACGTGGTGTTTGCCTTTGTGAATCTGGACTCCACCAATGGCCACCAGGGCATCTTCAGCCGGTGGTTGTGGATGCTGAGGGCGGCATTAGTGGTTACTATGTGACAGTGGGGACCGCTCCCGGCGGCACGAATGTTTTCAGCAGCGTGGTGGCGGGTACTTCCGTGACGGTGACGAATGGTTTCGGTTCAGTGTTGTATGCCTCGGTGAGCGCCATCAACAACGCCGGCATCCTCGGTCCGGCCAGTGCCAGCAGTGCCGGTATTGCGCTGCTGGATCCAGCCTGGATTCCCTCGGTCAGCATCCAGGCCGGCGCGGTTTTGAACTGGAACAGTGTGTCGGGCCAAATCTACCAGGTCTGGTCGGCCACGAATCTGCCGGGACCGTTCAGTCCGGCTGGCGATCTGATGACGGCCACCGCGCCGGCCTTGTTGTTTACCAACCGCGCCACCAATCCCGCGCAATTCTTCCGGATACATTGGTTTCCGTAAGCTCGCGCTCACCTGAATTCTCTCCCCCGGCAAGAGGACTTACAGGTGGCAAGCGTTTGGATTCGCCAAGGCCGTCCGCGTAATCCCGCCGCGGGTATTTTCAAAGACGAGGAAACATCATCCTTCTCTTCCCAGGGGGAGTGCGGGTGAGAACGGTTGGTTCACTGGCTTGCCTTTTTCCACCCGTTACCAGCAGCAAGGAACACACATTTCATGCGATGCCGCCGATTTGACCGCGGCACGGCCTCCTGACGATGTGTCTTTTGTGTTTTATAAAGCATTTTTGATAAACATCTTGCAAACTCCTCTTTGAGGCGGTCTCCCGCTCGAATGCCCCAAGGAAAGTCGTCTTATGGCCGCGACATCACATTTCATGCGATAGCACGGTTCAGCGTTCCTGATATTTTAGTTTCCTACACCGTGCTGCAAACCGATGGCGAAGTCATCGCCCGATTAGCTCGCCGGGTAGTGATAACAGACAACCAACTCATGGATAAGACGAACCCGTCGGGTCTGAAGAGGCATCACTGCGGGTTCGGCGGCGGGATTGAGCGGGATTGAAAGCCCGCCACCGGCCACGCAGGCGAGAAATGAAACACCATATGAAAACAATGAAGTATGTACTTCTGTCCGGCCTATTCCTCGGGATGGCCGGCCGGATCACCACCCAGGCTGATACGATACTTTCGTTCAGTGTGAACATGGCCACGAACCTGGCCGATGGCAGCTTCAATCCGCCCGAGGCCGGAGCGGGAGGCACGGATTCGGTTTATGTGAACGGGACGTTCTACGGTTGGTCGGGAAACGGCTTGCAGCTCTTTGAGCAGGGCAGCAGCACCATTTATACGAACTCCTACGATGACACGGCGGATGCCAATGGGCATTGCGTGAGCTATCGCTTCCGGTTGGCGAGTGAGACGGACGGCACCAATTACGAAACGACCGCGTCGTGGGACAACCGGGCGGCGGAGTTGCCGGCCACCAGCGGTGCCAGCCTGGGGCTGCCCACACCGTATTATGGCGACATGGGGCCGGGGCAGGTGATCAATGTGACCTTTCAAGTGGACCTGGCCGAACAGGTTCAATTGGGCACCTTTGTACCCGGCACCAGCCAGGTGGATGTGCGGGGCAGCTTCAATGGCTGGGCCAATGTCGGCAATTATTTGACCAACGACCCCACCATTGCCGTAACCAACGCGGGGGGCGTCGTGACCCATGACGTTTACACCGGCACGTTTGCGATCACCTCGGGCGCGGAAGTGTCGGGCGTGCCCGCCACCAACGCCTTTATGGAGTGGAAAACAGTCATCGATCCCTCCGGCATCTGGGAGAGTCCCGGGATTACGGATTCCGGCGACGCCGGCAACCGCTTCTGGTGCAACAATACCAACCAAGTGCTGCCGGTGGTGAGCTTTGGCGACATGTCCTATTCGATTGCTTATGCCACCGTGAATGTGGACATGTCCGGCCCGGTGCTGTTGGACCCGGATTATGTGCCCGACAGCGTGGTGATTTGGGGTACCTTCAACAACTGGGCCAACGGCATCTCAATGACCAATAATCCGGCCGCCGCCAACACCAATATTTACAGCACGGTGCTCACCATGGCCGAGGGCTCCTCCATTGTTCTGCAGGTGCGGTACACGAATTCCCTGGTAGGCGGTTTCGTTTACGACTATGTCGACGACTCTATTTATAACAACAATGCGCGGCGTCTCGTCACGCTGCCAATCATGTCCGGAACGTTGTACACCAATCTCCCCACGTTCAAATTTCTCGACCTGTCGTTGGATGACTATTTGACCGCCGATACGCCGGTAACCTTCACGGTGGACATGACCGGGGCCGTGGGCACCGACGGGCATGTGTTTGATCCCTCGGCGGACAACGTCTATATCAACGGCATGTTCGCCAATGGCGGCGGCACGTATTATCCGCAGACATGGTACCCCTGGTCCGGCAGCGTCAATCCGGTGTCGGCTCCGGCGGGGTTTGAGTTGACCCGCAGTGGTTCCTCCCTGATTTACAGCGACACCATCACGATTCCGGCCGGCACGCCGGTGGCTTTGGCGTATCAATATGGCATGGACGAGGGCGGGTTAAGCGGCGGACCGGAGGAAAACGAGGCGGCTTCGGGCGCCAACCATTTCCGCATTGTTCGTTCCACGGTGAACTCTCCTTATGTGATGCCGACGGATGTGTTTACGAATAATCCTTACCTGGAACCGGTTTTTGCGCCGGGCAATTTGTACCAGGGCGCCGGCACGTTGGCGGGTGGACAATTGAGCGTGGGCGCGTTGGCGGGCGGCAAGCTTCCCGTTTCGTGGCTGGGGCGCCCGGGCGCCCACTTGCAGGTGAACAGCAGTCTCGCGGGCAGCAACTGGCAGGATCTGCCGCTGACCGATGGCGCCAAATGGACCGCAGGTTACAGCTCCAACAATGGTTTGGTCAGCGTGACCAACTGGCCGGCTAGCGGAAATCTGTTGTTCCGCTTGGTCAAACCCTGAGTTGAAGTCAATCCGTCCAGCCGGCCGATGGCCGGCTGGACGAAATTCAAGAAAGTGCCACAGAATACTATGAAAGCGCGTCGTGGGGGATTTACCTTGATCGAGTTGCTGGTGGTGATCGCCATTATTGCCATCCTGGCGGCCATGTTGCTGCCGGCCCTGAGCAAGGCCAAACAGAAGGCGATGGCAGCCGCTTGCATGAGCGACAAGAAACAGTTTGGGATCGCTTGGATCATGTATGCCGGGGATAACAATGACAAGCTGGCCCAAAACACCGACCCCGGCAGCAATACGCAGTCGCCGGAGTACCTTTACAATGGCAAGCCAGCGTGGGTGACCGGGGTCATCGACTGGGAAGCCAACGCGGCGGATACCAATACGGCGTATCTGGTCAACGACAACTATTCCCTGCTGGGCAGCATGCTGGGGCGCAGTACCAAGGTGTTCGCCTGCCCGAGCGCCAATTTCGCCAGTTCGGCGCAGGTTCGGATGGGCTGGGACCACCGGTCTCGCAGCATTGCCATGAACGCGGCTGTGGGCGGGGGCCCCAAATACAGCGTCAGCAACTTTACGTGGGACACCAGCAAGTGGTTCGTCGCCAATAAGTCCACGCAGTTCCATACTCCGGGGGCGAGCGATGTCTGGGTGATTAGTGACGAACATCCGGACAGCATTGATGATGCCCTGATGTACACGGCCAACTACCCGGTCACGGAATTTACCGAATTGCCCGGCAACCAACATGGCGGGGCGTGCGGCATGGTTTTTGGCGACGGTCATGCCGAAATTCACAAATGGGTGGACGCCGTGATGACCGCGCACACGGCGGTCACCTGTACGACGGTGCAACGCGTGAAATGTTCCATTTCCGACAAGGACATGCTCTGGCTCGCCGCGCGGACGCCGCAGAACTGACGCCATGAGGTACGGCATGCCGGCCCGCCGCCGCGGGTTTACGCTGGTCGAGTTGCTGGTGGTGATCGCGATCATCGCCATCCTGGCGGCCATGCTATTGCCCGCCCTGAGCAAAGCCAAAGCCAAGGCGCAGGGCATTTCCTGTTTGAATAATCTCAAGCAACTTGAACTTGCGTTCGCCATGTACACCGGGGAGTTCCAGGAGAAATTTCCGGAGAATCCCGGTGCGGGCATCAATTTGAACGCCTGGGTGGCGGGCGTGATGTCGTGGGACAACGCCGTGCAGCCCAACTTGGAAAACACCAATACCGCCTTCCTGACTGCGGGTGAGATTGGTCCCTTTGTGGCTCGGAACACCGGCGTTTTTAAATGTCCGGCCGATACGATACCCGGCGCCCTGGGGCCGCGCGTGCGGAGCGTTTCCATGAACGGTTTTGTGGGCGATGTGAACGACATTGCCAACTATATCGACGGCCAAGCCACGCACAACTGGCGGCGGATAATGAAAACCAGCGACCTGGCGCTCGGGGCGGCCAACACCTGGGTGATCCTGGATGAATGCCCGGACAGCATCAACGACAGTTTCTTTTCCGTGCGCCTGCAGCCGGGGGCCACCGCCAAATGGACGGATGTGCCGGCCTCCACGCACAACGGGGCCGGCGGCTTCTCGTTCGCCGACGGCCACGCGGAAATCAGGAAGTGGCTCAATGCCAACACCAAGGCGGCCGTTCGACGACTTTCGCCCTGTCCGGACAATGAACAATATTCGCCGGACGACGTTACGTGGCTGCAAGCGCGGACGACCACCCAATAGCTTATGAAGAATACGTTTCTGCGCCGCTTTTTTTCAGCCGCCTCGTTCCTCAGTGCCCTGCTGTTGGCGGGGAGCGCCTCTGCGCAAATCACCAACCACAGCGCTCGGACCGCGCCAGCCTGGCTGCGCGATGGCGTGGTTTACGAGGTGTTTCCGCGCGCCTTTTCCGCCGCCGGCAACTTGAACGGCGTCACCGCGCAGTTGGATCGCTTGAGGAACCTCGGCGTCACCGTGCTCTGGGTGATGCCTGTTCACCCGGTTGGCCAGGAACAGCGCAAGGGTTCCTTTGGCAGCCCGTATTCACCCCGCGATTATTACGCCATCACCCCCGATTACGGGACCAAGGACGATTTCAAGCAGCTCGTTTTCGCCGCCCACCAGCGCGGGATCAAAGTCATCCTGGATGTCGTGCTCCTGCACACGGCCTGGGACAGTGTGTTGATGGCGCATCCGGAGTACTACAAGCATGACGCCGGCGGCAAGATCGTGCCGCCGGTGCCCGAGTGGGACGACGTGGCGGGGCTCAACTTTGACCAGGCGCCCTTGCGCCAATACCTGATCACCATGCTGCAATACTGGCTGACCGAATTTGACCTCGACGGCTTCCGCTGCGACACCGCCTCCATGGTGCCCACGAGTTTCTGGGAGGAGGCGCGCACGGCGCTGGCCAAGGTGAAGCCGGACATCATGATGTTGGCGGAGGCGGACAAACCGGAGCTGTTGACCAATGCCTTTGACATCGATTACGCCTGGCCGTTGCTGAACACAGCGAGAAACGTGCTGGGCGGTTCCGCGCCGGCGTCCGAAATCCGGCGCACGTGGGAAAAAGAGGTGGCGCGATATCCGCAGGGCGCGCTACGCCTGACCATGTCCGACAACCATGATCAGGCCCGCGCGGTGGCCTGCTTTGGCGTGTCCGGCGCGCTCGCCGCCTCGGCGCTCATGTTCACGCTCGATGGCGTGCCGCTGCTTTACAATGGCATGGAGGTGGGCGACGCCGCTGAATCGGGCGATCCCGCGTTATTTGAGCGCGTGCCCATTTTCTGGCAGCCCAAGGGCCGGCCGCCGCTGTCGGAAATTTATCGGGATCTGATCAGACTGCGTAAACAGTTCCCCGCCCTGCGAACCGGCTCGGTCCAGTGGATCCATAATTCCGACGAAGGCGCGCTCCTGACGTATCTGCGCGCGGATGACAAGGACGAGTTGTTCGTGGTCATCAATCTCTCCAACCGCCCCCTCCACGCCCAGGCGGAACTCAAGCAGAGCAATGACTTTGCCCCCGTCAAGATTGCCGGCGTGAAATATTCGGAAGCCGGCACGGTGGCCGACCTGCAACTGAAAGGTTTCGAGTGGCGGATCTACCATCGGAGTGCCGATTTGACGGCGGCGCGATGACTGGCGCCGCCGCGCCGGCCGGTTGGCGGGGTGTTTCGCGTCCCCGCCGGTGAACTTCAAGGCTCCGGGGAAAGCATTGGCCCGGACCTGTTTTGGAAATACACTGGGCCACAAAATAAGATGATCCTTATCCCGGCTGCTGCCGCTGACAGGACTGGCGTTGAAGCGTGCCGCCGCCCGCCGCTGGGCGGTTGGCTGATCGTGCCCGTCCTGCTCGCGTTGGCTGGTTGGGCCGAGGTCGGCCGGGGGGCATTGCTCTGGAGCGATTTGGGGGCCACGCAGGTGCATGAGACGGGCGCGGGAACCGATATTCTGGGCGGCGTGCTGCGCCGCGACGCGGCCGCCCACGACACCCTTTATTTCAAGTTCCACGCGGACCCGCTCTCGGATGCCACCACGGAGGAATACTTTGCGGCCTTTCAGTTGTTCGAGGGCAACCAGGAGCGGCTGGCCGTGGGGAACGCCCTGAAAGCTTGGGCGTACAGCGCCTTCGCCACCGGCCAGACCAATCCCACCAACCAGGTCGTGGATTATATCGACCTCAATTCGTCGAGACCGGAGCGGCCCTCGCTGGTGGCTTCCTCCACTTACGAACTGCCCCACTGGGGCATCGAACGGACCATTGTGTTCAAGGTGCAGTACCTGCCCGGCGGCGAAGACCTGGTGACCGTCTGGCTGGAACCAGATTTGCGTTCCGGCGCCACGGAGAACACGCAGCTGGAGGCCCTCACCACGCGGTTCAAGGCCAACGCCTCCTTCGACCAGATCCGGTTGCGTCATGGCGGCGGTGGCGAGGGCTGGATTTTTAGCGAAATGGCCATTGCCACCGCCTTCACGGATTTTGTAAACGCCAACGAATCGGCCACCGGCGGTGAAACGTCGTTCACGTTCCGTTCCTGGCAACGGGAGCAGGGTTTGCCGGAGAATTACGTCCGGGCGCTGGCGCAAACCCGGGACGGCTATTTGTGGGTGGCCAGTGACGAGGGCGTCTGCCGGTTTGACGGGGTGAACTTTTTCTCGCTGGGTCTGCCCGAGGGATTCCAAAGTGGACCCGTGCGCGTCTTGTTCGGCGACAGCCGGGGTGCCCTCTGGATCGGTACGGCTGACGGCGGTTTGAATCGTTGGCAGGAGGGCGGGCTCGTCAAATTCACCACCCGCGACGGCCTGCCGGCGGACACGATCACGGCTTTGGCAGAGGACCGGGAGGGTCGGCTGTGGGTGGGCACGCAAGCCGGGCTGGCCGTGCTGCAAGGCAACCGGGCCGCGCTCCCGCCTGGCGCGGAGCGATTGAGCGGCAAAACGGTGACGACGCTTTACTGCGATCCGCAAGGAGTCATGTGGGTGGGCGCCGCCGGCGCCGGCATCTTCGCCTACCAAGGCGGACAACTCGTGGCGCTGACGGAACCCGGACTGGATGGGCTATTCCAGGATCCGCATTGTGTGTTGAAGGATCGGAAAGGGCGTCTGTGGATTGGAGCCGGGGATGCCTTCGTGTTGTGCCGCGATGGCAACCAGTGGCTTCGCTTCGGCATGCCCCGGCACCTGGCCACTCATGCCATCAGCGCGCTGGCGGAAGGACCCGATGAAACCGTGTGGGCGGGGTCTGCGGGCGAGGGTTTGTTCGAGTTCAAGGACGGTCGCCTGGTGGCCATCAATGCCGGCAGCGGTTTGCCGGATAACATTGTGGAAACGCTCCTGATGGACCGGGAAGGCAAGCTGTGGGTGGGTACGCACGGCGGGCTGAATCGCCTGTGTCCCAAGAAAGTGGCGGCGTTGAGCCACAACGACGGGTTGGATTACGGCGAGGTCAAAGGCCTGGCGGAGATCCGGCCGGGTGTGGTCTGGGCGGCGCAACCAAACGGCGTGTATGAGTGGGATGGCAAGGTGTTTCGCCGGCTGATTTTCAATGGGCTATCGCCCGGGGCGTTCCCGGTGAATGCCTTGCTGGCGGGGGCGGACGGAAGTTGCTGGGTGGCACCGAATTTTGGCTTGCTGCACTTTCCGGATGCGCAGTTGGCGGAACAGCAGCCGGGCACGCCCGCCCTTACCAACCTGAGCCTCAGCGCCCTGGGCCAAAACCGCGCCACGGGCGAGGTGTGGGCCGGCGCACGCAACGGCGAACTCTGGCGCTGCGCCGGTGGAGCCTGGCGCGCCGCGACGAATTTTCCCGCCGGCCACGCCATCACCGGCATTGTGCCCGATGACCGGGGCGGCCTCTGGGTGGGCACGGAAGGCGACGGGTTGTATCGGCTCAACGCCGGGCCGGGCGCCCGCTTTGAAAAAGAAAAAGGCCTGCCCAGCGGCTGGATCCGCACCCTGCATCTGGATGCGCAAGGCGCTCTCTGGGTTGGCACCGGCGGCGGCCTGAGCCGGCTGCGCGACGGCGCCATCTTCAACTTCACGATGCGCGAGGGGTTGCCGGACAATACGATTTCACAGATTCTCGAGGATGACGCCGGCGGTCTCTGGCTGGGTGGCAACCGGGGCCTCATGCGGGTGAAGAAACAGGATTTGGAAGAACTGGCGCTCCATAAAATCCCCGCCGTCTATCCGCAAATCTATGGTCGAGCCGATGGCATGTTGTCGGAGGAATGTGCCAGCGGGTTTTTCCCCGCCGGCTTGAAGACGGCCGCCGGTTCGCTGTGGTTTCCCACGCGGAAGGGGATTGTGGTGGTGGACCCACGCCACACCGTGACGGCGCCGGCGCCGGCCGTGGCCCTGGAACAAACGCTCGTGGACGGCGTGCCCGTAACGCCAGCGCGGGTGCCCACGGGGGACCCAATGGGTGCCTCAGGCGCCGCGGAGGAACCCTCGCTCTGCCTGGTCCCAGGCAAACACAAAATAGAGTTTCGCTACACCGGCCTCAGCTTCGATGCCCCGGAACGGGTGCGCTTTCGTTATCGGCTGGAGCGCGTGGATCCGGACTGGGTGGAAGCCGGCACGCGCCGGGTGGCCCCGTACAGTTCCGTGCCGCCGGGCACCTACCATTACCAGATCATCGCCTGCAACGGTGACGGCGTGTGGAATGAACAGGGCGCCGGCTTGCTGCTGACCGTGCAGGCCCATTTCTGGCAGCGCTGGTGGTTCTTGGGCGGCGCAGCGCTGGGCCTGTTGGCGGCGGGCCTCGGCGGCGTTCGGTTGGCGGTCCGCCGCCGGCTGCAACACCGGCTGCGGCGGTTGGAACAGGATCGGATGTTGGAGCGGGAGCGCACGCGCATTGCCCAGGACCTCCACGACAGCATGGGCGCCAAGCTCTGCCGGATTTCCTTCATGAGCGAGCACGTGCGGCGCAGCCCGGAAGTCCGCGGGGAAGTGGAGGAACAGGTGCGCTCCATGGCCGACGATTCCCGCGAGGTGCTCCGTTCCTTGGATGAGATCGTCTGGGCGGTGAATCCGGAAAAGGACACCTTGGAGCACCTGGTCTCGTATATTGCCCAATACGCCCAGGATTATTTCCGGCGGACGGGTATTGAATTGGAACTGGAAATTCCGCCCCAGTTGCCACCGCAACCGCTCACCTCACAGTCGCGCCATCATCTGTTCCTGGCGGTGCATGAGGCGTTAAGTAACATCCTCAAACACTCCGGCGCCACGCGGGCCAGGATTGCCATGCACTGTCGCGGGGCTGATTTTGAAATTGTGGTGACGGATGACGGCCATGGGTTCGATCCCGCGGCGGGCGAGGCGGGGTCGGCCAGTCTGGCTGCCGGGTTTGGCAACGGTCTGGGCAACATGCGCCGCCGCCTGGCCGACGTGGGCGGGCGCTGCGAGCTGCAATCGCGTCCGGGGCAGGGGACCAGCGTGCGTTTCGTGTTTTCACCGGACCCGCCGGCCGGTAGAGTGGCCCTATGATTTCCGTATCGATTGTTGACGATGAGAAAAGCCTGTGCGAATCCATCGCCACGTTCTTGAACGGGTCGCCCGGCTTTCGCTGCGTGAGCATCTACGGCAGCGCCGAGGCGGCGCTCAAGCACCTGCCGGACGAACATCCGGATGTGGTGTTGATGGATATCAACATGGCCGGCATGAACGGCATTGAGTGCGTGAGCCGGCTCAAGGCGCTGGTCCCGCAGGTCCAGATCGTCATGCTCACCGTGTATGACGATACGGATCAGATTTTCAAGGCCCTGGCCGCCGGTGCCACGGGGTATCTGCTCAAGCGGAACGATCCGGAGGAACTGCTGCAAGCCATCCGGGACGTGCAGGCGGGCGGTTCGCCGATGTCCAATTCCATCGCCCGCAAGGTGGTGGCGTCCTTCCAGAAGACGGGCCCGGGCGGCGAAAAGCGCGTCCCGCTTTCGTCCCGCGAGCAGGCGGTGTTGGATTGTCTGGCGCAGGGGTTGGCCTACAAGCAAATCGGCGATCAGCTCGGCATCAGCATCAACACCATCCGCACCCACCTGCGCCATATCTACGAGAAAATGCACGTCCAATCCCGCACCGAGGCGGTGGCGAAGTACCTGCGGCATTGACGTTTTTCAGCTTCGGCTCCCCGCGGCACGACCGGCCGGTGACTATCGCTCTCTCCCGGTGTTGAGCAGTGGACACACCATTCGTTGCCCAAAGGGTGCCAAAAAATGTAAATTAAATC
>CAYTJG010000073.1:0-22897 GCA_964437865.1 uncultured Bifidobacteriaceae bacterium
TGCCTTCGCGGTCGACTTTTTTCTTCAGCCGCCGCAACGCACGATCCACAGGTTCACCTTTTTTCAATTTAATCTCGGTCAATGCACTCACTTCCTTTCCTGGGGGCGGGAGGGCTGCACGCGCAGATCCCACCATAGTTAAGAATCGATAAGCCTAGATTTTTTCCGCTCCAAGTCAATGAATTAAAGCGCTGAAAAAGCCACTTGACTGGGGGGGGGCGGCTCAAAATTGCGCCCGGCGGGCGGGCGGGCTATCATGACTCCCATGAAATGGATGCTCCGGCTCCTGGCCGTGACTCTTTGCCTGCCCGCCGCACTTGGGGGCGCCCCGCCCCGCCCCAACATCCTGTTCATCATGGCCGATGACCATGCCTGGCAGGCGGTCAGCGCCTATGGCGATTCCCGGCACCTTATCCAAACGCCCCACCTCGACCGGCTGGCCCGCGAAGGCGTGCGGTTCGATCATTGCCTGGTAGGCAATTCCCTCTGCGGCCCCAGCCGCGCCTCCATCATCACCGGCACCTATAGCCATATCAACGGCTTTTACAACAACCATAACTGCCGCTTCGATGGCTCCCAAATAACCTTTCCCAAACTGCTCCAGCAAGCCGGCTACCAGACCGCCGTCATCGGCAAATGGCACCTGGAATCCGATCCCACCGGGTTTGATTATTGGAATGTCCTGCCCGGCCAGGGCGTGTACTACAACCCGGTCCTGATCCGCGAGGGGAAAAAGGTAAAGCATTCCGGTTACGTGACGGACCTCATCACGGATTCTTCGTTGGACTGGCTGAAACACCGCGATCCCGACCGGCCGTTCCTGCTGTTTTGCTGGCACAAGGCACCGCACCGCGAATGGGAACCGGCCCTGCGCGATCTGGATTTCGACCACGACCGCCAGTACGCGCCGCCAGCTAATCTCTTTGACGACTACTCCGGACGCGGGCTGGCCGAGCACGACCAGAACATGACCATCGCCAGCACCATGCGCCTGAACGAGGACTGCAAGTTGACCGATCCGCCGGATTTGAGTCCCGAACAGCGCGCGCCCTGGGACGCCTATTATGCCCCGCGCAACGCCGCCTTCCTCCAGCAAAACCTGACCGGCCAGGACTTGGTCAAATGGAAATACAACCGGTTCATGCACGATTACCTCGGCTGCATCAAGGGCATCGATGACAGCGTGGGCCGCCTCCTCCAATACCTGGATGACACGGGCCTGGCTTCCAACACCATTGTCATTTATTCCTCGGACCAGGGATTTTTCCTGGGCGAACACGGCTGGTTCGACAAGCGGTGGATCTTCCAGGAATCCGCCCGCACCCCCTTGCTGATCCGCTGGCCGGGCGTCGCCCTCGCCGGCATCGCCAACACGGACATCGTCTCCCATCTGGACCTGGCCGAAACATTTCTTGAAGCCGCCGGCCAGCCCATCCCCGACCGGATGCAAGGGCGCAGCCTGCGGCCGTTGCTCCAGGGCCATACCCCCGCCGATTGGCGGACCGCGTTCTATTACCACTATTACGAATATCCCGCCGACCACCATGTGCGGCCGCATTACGGGGTCATCACCGACCGGTACACGCTCGTGCATTTTTACCGGCCCGATGTCGATTACTGGGAGCTGTTTGACCGGGCGAAAGACCCGGCGGAAATGAAGAGTGTCTTTGGGGATCCGGCCTACGCTGCGGTGCAGGACCAACTCCTCCGTGAAGTGCAGCGCCAGCGCCAAGTGTTGAAGGAACCGGCACAGGACGATCCCAAGGCGTTTGGGGGCACCTGACGGCCGCCGGCTGCCGCCCCCCGGGGAGGCAAGGCGCCCCGGCCGTTGAACAGATTCAGCCGCCGCCAGTCAAAGGCCCCATGAAGATGCGCGTTTTTCGTTCCCGTCTGCGGCACTGGTGGCGGCAGGAGATTCGGCCCCTGCTCATCCTGCTGGTTATTTTGTTCTCCATCCGGTCTTCGCTCGCGGATTGGAACGACGTGCCGTCCGGCTCCATGCAGCCAACCATTCTGGTGGGCGACCGGGTGCTGGTCAACAAGCTCGCCTACGACTTGAAGGTGCCCTTCACCACCTGGCATTTGGCCGAATGGGCCAATCCGCAGCGGGGCGACATCGTGGTGTTTTATTCGCCACACGATGGCACCCGTCTGGTCAAGCGCGTGGTGGGGCTGCCGGGTGACACCGTGGAATTGCGGAACGAGCAATTGGTCATCAACGGTACGCCGGTGACCTACACGCCGTTGGCCGCCGACCTCGCCAACCAGTTGCCCAAGGCCGAACAAGCCGGCAACCAGTTCGCGCGGGAAAAACTGCCCGGTCACGACCACGTGGTGATGGCCATCCCGGCCCGGCCGGCCAAGCGGACCTTTGGCCCGGTCCAGGTGGCGCCGGACAGCTATTTCATGATGGGGGATAACCGGGATAACAGTTTTGATTCCCGCTATTTCGGGCCAGTGGCGCGGAAGCAGATTCTCGGGAAGGCATCAACGGTGGTCTTGTCACTCAACCACGACAATTTCTGGTGCCCGCGCGGCGATCGGTTCCTGCGGGGATTGGATGCCACAGTATCGCCTTAGCGGGTCCACCGGCGCGCGCACCTCTCAACGCGGCGTAACGCAAGGGGCGGCCGTGAGCGCGCCAGCGTCTTGCGCCCGGCCCTCCGGCGCTGTGGCCCAAGGCAAATCTTGCCAACCAGCGGGCAAATGAATTTTTCCCAAACGCGGCTATTGGCGATCGTCTCACGGCTCCCGCAAAGATGCGGCCCGAGCGAACGAACCATGATTGCCGTCGTTGGCAGGCAGGCACGTGTTCCAAAGCGGCGGAGGGCCGCCGCACTCCGACGACGCTGGCGCGTCCGCCCTGCGCCGCGCGATCGCGACGGGCTTCGGTCCGCGCCCGCCCCCCCCGGCGCGGCGGTGTGATTCCGCGCCCGCGCGGATCGCGGGCTTACGCCTTGGGCGGCTGGTAAATGGGCTTGGGCACCACCACGGCGGGGCACCGTTTGCCGCGAATCTCGATTTCGATCGTGGCGCCGGCCTTGACGCCGGTTGGGGGAACATAGCCCATCCCGATCCCCTGGTTGAGCGAAGGACTTTGCGTGCCGCTGGTGACCACGCCCACGCTCGCACCATTCACCCAGATGGGATAATGCGGCCGTGGCGGCGCCGACTTGCCGATCATCTTGAAAGCCACCAGTTTTTTCCGGACGCCCCCCACTGGAGTTGCCCCCGCGGCGGGACGCTGGGCCGCTTTTTGCGCGGCGAGCACGGCGCGGCCGTTGAATTCGCCTTTGTCCAGCGATACGAAAAAGCCCACCCCAGCCTCGATGGGCGTGGTGTCTTCGTCCAACTCGTGGCCGTAAAGCGGATAGCACACTTCGGTGCGCAGGGTATCGCGCGCGCCGAGGCCGCAGGGCTTGATGCCCACCTTGGCCCCCACCGAGAGCAGCCGGCCCCAAATCTCCCGGGCAGCCGCTTCCGGTCCCAGGATTTCAAAGCCGTCTTCGCCGGTGTAGCCCGTGCAGGCCACCAGCAGATTGCAATTCTGGAAGGAAAATCCGGCCAGTTCATTCTTCTTGAGGTCACTCACTTTGGCCACCGTAGCCACCGCATCAGCCGGCCCCGGGATGCACTGATCAATAAACGAGCGGACCTTGGGGCCTTGCACGGCAATGGCCGCGTAATGATGGGAGGCATCCGTGAGGTTGAGTTGTCCGCCGGAGAATTTTGCCGCCTGGGCCTGGAGCCAGGCCACGTCCACCTCAATGCGCGAGGCGTTGATGATGAGAATGAAAGCGTCGGGAGCCAGGCAATAGGCATAGAGATCATCGATTACGCCGCCGCGCTCGTTGCACATGAGCGTGTACTGTCCCTGACCGGGAGTAAGCTTGGCGATATCGTTGGTGAGGGTGCGGTTGAGAAACGCCGGCGCACCCGGCCCGCTGACGGTCACTTCGCCCATGTGCGAAATGTCAAAGACACCGGCGGCCTGTCGGACCGCGAGGTGTTCCTCCGAGATGCTGGTGTACTGCACCGGCATTTCCCAGCCGCCAAAGTCGATCAGTTTGGCGCCAAGTTGCCGGTGCGCCTCAAAGAGAACAGTGCGTATTAACATTGCCCAACATTGTTCAGATTCCGCCCGCGTTGTCCACTCCACAAATTTCAAGAAGAACTTCGACCTTAATCGGCCAGCCGCCAGCTGCTCAAGGCAGGCCCAGCCGATTGAGGATTTCCGCGGTCAACAGTTGGTAGGCGGCGGCGCCAGTGCTGTACTTGTCGTAATGGATGATGGGCTTGCCGAAGCTGGGGGCCTCGGCCAGCCGCGTGGTGCGGGGAATTACCGTCTCAAACACCTTGGCACCCAGTAGCCGGCGGACTTCCTCGACGACTTCGTTGGACAACTTGGTGCGGCCGTCAAACATGGTCATCACCACGCCAAAAACCTCGAGCCGGGGATTGACACCGGCGCCGCGCAACTGGTCGAGCACCTGGTTCATCATCGAGATTCCTTCCAGGGCGTAGTATTCGCATTGCAGCGGCACCAGGATGCCATCGCAGGCGACAAAGGCGTTCAGGGAAAGAATGCCGAGGGAAGGCGGGCAATCCAACAACACGATCTCAAAGCGGCCGCTATCGCGGACCGGCTGCAGCGCCTGGGCCACGCGCTGAAGGTGGTTTTCCAGCCGGGCCAGTTCCAAGTCGGCCGCGCAGAGATCCACTTCGCTCGGGATGATTTCCAAGTGCTCAAAGGCGGTGGGCTTGATTTTTTCGAGCAAGGTGCCCTCACCGAGCAACACCTGATAGGCACTGGCGCCGGGGGTTTTTTCGATACCGACGCCGCTGGTGGCGTTGGCCTGGGGGTCCAGGTCAAAGAGCAGCACGCGGTGACCGGCGGCCGCCAGACAGGCGGCCAGATTGACCGCGGTGGTGGTTTTACCCACGCCGCCTTTCTGGTTGGCTACGGCAATGACTTTGGTTGGCACTACGGAATTAAATGAAAAGTGCGGTGGCGTTTCAAGCGCACACCGCACTAAAAATGGAATCGGCAACGGCTATTGGCTGGCCGGCACGTAGCCCACCGGCTGGAACAAAGGGTTATCCGACGAACCAAACATGCTCGAAACCGGCTGCAAACTGGACATCGGATTGGTGCTCACCGTTATGCCGGCGTCCGGCGGATTGAGCGCCAAAGTGGGGGTGGCGGCAGCGGGATCGGCAGCGGTGTCGGTGAAGGTGATCATCGGCGCCGGCGGCGCAGTCATGGCCAGCGTATCAGCCTGGTCGGATTCGGAATGATCGAGCATCAACACGCTCGCCAACAGGAACAGGCAGGCGGTCGTCGCCAAGGCACCGATGATGCCAGGCTTCACCCGCAGCAGGTGCACCAGATTGCCCCAGAAATCCGAACCTTCTTGCAGGCGCTCCAGCAGCGATTCGCTACGCCCGGTGTCCCCGGCGCGGATGCGTGCCATGACGTCGCTGGAAAAACCATTGAAATAGCCCGGCGGCGGGATTTCGTGGCGTTTGAGCTTCAGCAAGTGCTTCAGATCATCGAAATTATCGTTCTTCTCGCTCATGTTGGCTTCAGTCAGGTTTTTAGGTAATCGGCCAAATAGCCTTGCAACTGCTGGCGCGCATAAAACAACCGCGACCTAACCGTTCCGATGTTGCAGCCCACGATCTCGGCGATTTCCTCGTGCGAGACACCCTGCACATCGTGCAGTACCACGACCATTCTATGGGGTTCAGACAGCTTGAGTAACGCCTCGTTCAATTTTTTTTGGAGCTCGCTCAGGCTGACGTCCCGGGTGGGGGTCTTTTCGGAGATGAGCGCCACCAAGTCGGGATCATGCTCGGCGTTGAAATCCAGATCGTTCAGACTGAGATGGTGCTTATTGCGACGCTGCTTGAGAAAATTGATGGTTTTGTTGACCGCGATCCGGTACAGCCAAGTGTAGAAACTGGAGCCGCCCTTGAACGATTTCAGGGCCGCGAAGGCCTTGATAAACGATTCCTGCGCCAGATCATTGGCGTCCTCATGATTGCCAGTCATGTGGTAGATCGTGGCGTAAATCCGTTCCTGGTAGCGTTTGACGAGCTCATCGTAGGCGGCGAGGTCACCCCGGCGGGCTCGTCGCACCAAGTCCGCCTCCAACGCGCTGGCGGGCGCGTTTGGATCTGGCACGGTGGCAGGTTCTGACATAGTTAGCATGGCTATTGAACCGCCAAAGTCCCGGTTTGTTGCGCCAAAAATTCCGTCAAAGCGGCCAAACCTGTACGCCCTGGCCCCTCCGGCAGCACCCGGAGCGCCCGCCGTGCCTGATCGAGAAAACGACCAATCTCACGGACTGATGGCTCAAAGGTCTCATACTTGGCCAGTAGGGCGTTGATTGTCAAAAGGTTTTTTGGTTCCCAATGCTCAATTAATTGTTCCAACAACCTGCGGTTGGTGGCGGAAGCCCGCTCCCAAGCCAGCAGAACCGGCCAGGTCAGCTTGCCCTTGGCCAGATCCGTGCCCAGCGATTTGCCGGCGTCCGCCTCGGAACCGAACAAATCGACACAATCATCATAGACCTGATAGGCGGTGCCCACGGCCGCGCCGAATTCGCGCAGCGCCGCCCGCTGCGCCGGGGGCGCCTGGCTCAGAAATGCCGCCAGATCGCACGACAGCGTAAACAACTCGCCGGTCTTCATCTCGATCACCCGGAAATAATCCCGCCGCGCCGCCGGAAAATTCCGCCGCTGCTGGGTTTGCAGGATTTCACCGGCGCAGACAGTGTTCGTGGCCAGCGAAACCGCCCGGCACACATCCGTGGTCGGAAAACTCGCCGCCAGCGTCAGGGCGTTGGCAAACAGGCAGTCGCCAAACAGCACCGCGATCTCATTGCCCCATTTCGCCGCCACGGTGGGACTGCCCCGGCGAATCTCCGCTTCATCCATGATGTCGTCATGGATGAGGGTCGCCAGGTGAACCATTTCAATAATCACCGCGGCCTGCACGTGCGCCTCGCCCACCCGGCCAAAGGAGCCGGCCGCCAGCGCCACCAGCGTGGGACGCAACTGTTTGCCGCCGTTGTTCAGCGCATGCTCGGCATAGGGCACAATTTGCGGATCAAAATCGCGCGCTTGCCGCATGAGCTGCTCGGTGACTGCTTTAAGGAACGGTTCCACCGGTTCCATGATTCTCTTCCAGGAACAGGCGGACTCTACTTCAGGAACGCGTCCGGGATGGGAACCCGAGACTTTGGTTTCAGCGGCCAGCATCGCCTTGAATCTAATTTCCTGATCGAAAGGAGTCAAACTCGTTATCTTTTGATTCCAGTATCTTTTTGCGCGTTTTTCTGGAAATCGTCGTCCGCGGAGCCCCGGCCAGCCCCCGCCGAAGCCCGCTGAAGCCCGCTGAACGGCCGCCAGATGAAGGCGACGCCCCGCCGACGGGGCGTTGGCCCGCTGGTCAAATGTTTGCCAACCGGGAAAACTCTCTTAGCACGTGGAGGGGCCGGCCGGCCGGTGAAACCCCAAAAAATCGTCTTTTACGCCCCCCCGGCGCCAACTCCCGAGGCTGGCACACTTTTCGCTAAGCCGAATCTTGGGCATCAGCGCAGTTGACGAGGCTGCGACGGGTTGAACCAGTACGACTTGGGGCCAACCAGAGCTATTAATTATGAATGCCACGCATGACACCGCCGATTCGGCCGGCACTGCCGAAGCCACGAAACCCAGAATCCTGCTGGTGGATGACGATCCAGCCATTCGCCAAATACTGGTGCGCATCCTCTCGGAGGAGAATTATCTCGTGTCCAGCGCCGCCAATGGGGTGGAAGCCTTGGCGTTGGGCGGCTCCGCACCATTTGACTTGGTGCTGCTGGACCTGAACATGCCCGTGAAGGGCGGTTGGGAAACCTTCGAAGAATTGACCCTGCGGGACCCGTATTTGCCGGTGATTTTGATCACGGCCCGCCCGAACCAGTTCTTTCCGGCGCTGGCTTCCGGCGCGGGCGCCTTGCTGGAAAAGCCTTTGGATTTCACCCGGCTTTTCCGCACCATTCGTTCCCTGCTGGCGGAGGCGGAACAACAGCGGCTGTCCCGTATGGCGGGCGGCTTCCCGGGATTCAGCTACGTGCCCGCCACCCGCTTTGGCGGCGCCGGCGAAACACCCGCTGACACATGACCCTGCCCGCCCGCCATCCGTCGTCCTGTCAGACAATAAATGGACGCCTGCTGAGATTCGCCGAACCGGGTCTCGCGCGCCCAACCGGCAAGCCGGACGTTTCATCCACGACTACCAACATAAACGTCCGGTTTGCCTCCCCATTCCGCGTGGACATCCCGATCCGCCACCACCCGGCGCCAGTGGAGATTTACTTATCTTGTGAATAACTCTAGATTGCAATTCGCGCAGATTGGCCTAAGGTTGTTAGTATGGGAGTGGGATTCAAATGAGGCGGGGCGTGAAGATTTTGGTGGTTGATGACGAACCCATCATACGTGAGTCTTTGCGCCAATTGCTGGTGCACTGCGGCTGCGAGGTGGAGACCTTCGACAACGGCAGTGCCGCCTTGGCCCGTCTGGCGCAGCGCCAGTTTGACGTGGTGATCACTGATTTCTCCATGCCGGGCATGTCCGGCGACCAATTGGTGGCCCGGATACGGAAGCTGGTACCGCACCAACGCATTGTGATGGCCACCGCCTATGTGGAGGAATACAAGGTGTTTGGCCAACCCGACGTGGCCATTGATGCCTTGCTGCTCAAACCGTTCACTTTTCAGGCGCTGCAAGACGCCATCGAGATGGTTTTGCTGCCGGAAACGCCGACGGAGTTGCGGGAAATATCGCCGATGACCGAGACGAGCCACCCGGAGCCATCGGAGGCGGTTCGGCAGCCGAAACCTTGAGGGGGCCGGGCCGGCGGTTGTTCCGCAAGCTGGCGGCCAACGTGTCCGCGCTGTGATTTTGCCCGCGGGAAACCGCAATCCGCCGAAAAAAAACCCGCCCGGAGAGCAAGCCCCGGGCGGGTGTGGTTTATTCGGCTGGGCCGCCCGCCGGCACCAACGGCGCGCGGGCGGCAGCGGCTGAGCGCAGCCCTTACTGGCAGGCCTTATGCACCAACCGATAGAACTGCGCCGTGCTCCCCGCGACACGCACGGTTATTTGGGACACCCCCTTGATAATAGCTCGGCAGGCTGCCAGCCGCATTCACCTTGCAAGTCACCGATCCGCCGACTTGTCTTGTTTCCAAACATGTTGATTTTTCTTTTGCGTTATTGGCTTGGTTGTATAAATTGTATAAACAATCACACAACCACACCATCCATGATGGAGCTATGTCTTTATTAGCGATCTGTTGTCACAATTTGAGGGAAACCAGCTTTCCCACCGAGGCTCGAAACCACACTGCCGGCGAACTGCTCTCCAGTTCCACCTTGGCCAAGGTGCCTTGTATTTTCCAGACATGACCCCCCCCTTCCACCAAGGGCTATCCACAGCCGTCGCCAAGTCTGGAGGGATCAAGGCCGGGACGTTTCCCGGCCTTGATCATCAGGTGGTTGGCCGGCACCGCCGAGCGAGCCAGTCCCGTTTCTTCCCGTGTCTCTCAGAATTTCTTGGCCGGTGCCCGTTTACACCCGGCATCGGCCAATGAATGCAGTCGAATGCACTCCCAAAAAACAACCAAAAACCAAACAGTCCCACAACCTATGAAATCCCAAAGACTCCTATGTTGCTTGGCGCTGGCGCTGGCTCCCCTGGCAACCAGGGCCGCCTACACGCCGATCGCCATCCAAAGCAGCAGCTACAACGCGGATGTCATCGTCGAATCGAACGCCAGCCCGAGGCTCACGATTGTCACCACGGCCTCCGTGGACAACGGCACCAACAACACGGCCAACACGTGGTTTGAAATAGGCTTCGATACGAATCATCCAGCCAACGGTTTGCCGCCCGCAGGCAGCACTTTCACCGCCCTCCAAGCGTCGGATCACTCCTTCACCATGGCGCCGAGCTACACCCAGCCGAACGGCATTTTGGTGGATACCACCAGTGGCGGCACCTTTACGCTGAGCTCGCCGGCAGCTTACACCAAGCTCTCTTTCCTGGGCAGTGGTGGCAATGGCGGCGACTCCATCAACGTCACGGTCAACCATCTGGACGGCACGTCGGAAACCGAGAATTTCGGTTGTCCGGACTGGTTTGGCGGCAGTGGCGTGGCCGAAATCGTTGGTGGCCGTTGCAATTCCACAGTGAATCTCACCCCGGAAGCGGACGGCACCAGCGGGGACGGCCTTGGTAATCCGCGCATCTACTACCGGGACATCACGCTTAAGAACACCACCAGCCCGGTCACGAACTTGGTGCTGGCCTACTCCAGCGGCCAAGCCAGTTCGCACAACGACATCATGGGTGTCAGCGGCGCCCTGTCCAGCGGCACCGGGGCGTTCACGCCCATCACGGTGACCGGCTACACCTACGACTTTGTCGTGGAAGCCGGCGCGCCTAAAGATGGCCGGGTCATGAGCGAGACTATGGAAGATTCGACCAACCTTTATGCCACTACCGAGTCCATGGACGCCACGAACAACACCGGAACTTCCTGGTATGAAGAGGGCTACAATCTGAACAACGCTGATTCCGGCTCCTGGAACAGCCCCTTGCAAAATCTCACCGGCACTGGCATTCCCCACCCCGGCACCTTCGTGACCAATTCAACGGGTGATCACATCTACCAGATGCCCCCGGATTACACCGTGAATGATGCCATTTATATCAGCACCGCCGTCACCAACGACACCATCACGCTGACCACCCCGGCCGCCTATTCCGGCTTGTCCTTCCTGGGCTCGGCCGGCAGCGGCCCCATTAATGTTTTCTGCATTATCCACTACGTTGGGGGAACTTCGGCGACGAACATCCTTACGGTTAACGACTGGTTCGACAATTCTGGCGCCGTCGCCTATGTGGCCAACGGTCGCGTGGCGGTTGATTCGGCCCAATTCAGTAATATCTCCTCGGGCGATCCGGTCCTCCTGGAAAATGATGTCCCCTTGGCTGACACCACCGACAAAGTGACCAGCATCACCCTGATGAACACGAACACCACCGGCGGCCGGTTTGCGCTCTTCGCGGTCAGCGGCTCGGCGGGCGCGCTGCCGCCGAGCATCACGGTGGAACCCGTTTCCGCCAATGCCTATCAGGCCAGCAGCATGACCTTCACCTCCGCCGCGACGGCGAACGTCCCCGTCACCTACCAATGGCAGAAGGGCACTAACGGGGTCTATGCCAATCTCGCCAACGGGGGGAACATCTCCGGTGTCACCAGCGGTTTCCTGACCATTAATCCGGTCACGTTCGCGGATGCGGCGGACTACCGCATGGTGGCCACCGACTCCGCCGGCATGGCCGACAGCGGCCTTGCCACCATGATCGTCTTCTCCACCAATACGGATGTGACGCAGCCGGGCGATCCCATCAGCGTCAGCTCCAATGTTTCTCCGTTCGGCGATGGCGCACCGGCAACCGCGATTGACAATAGCATGAACACCAAATTCGGCGCCAACTTCAGCTCGGGCACCGTGCCCTCTCTGATTGTCACCCCGTCCGTCGGGAGCACGATCCTGAATGGCCTGCGGCTTTACACCGGCAGCGATAGCACGGGCCGTGACCCGACATCCTTCGAGCTCGATGGCTCCATCAACGGCGGGAGCACGTACACGCGCATCGTCTCCAATTCGATCACGCTTTCGGATACCCGCAACACCCCGGCCACTGTTGCGCCCAACCCGCTCACCCAAGTGGTGACCGAAGTGCGGTTCACCAACACCGCCGCCTACACCACCTATCGGTTGTCCATCCCCACCCAAAAGGGCGGTGCCGGCAACACGCAGGTGCAGTTCGAAGAAATGGAGCTGCTCGGAGTGACGAATTCGGCGGCGCTGCCTATTTTCACCACGCAGCCCACGGACCAACGCTCCTATGTCGGCGGCTCCGCCGGTTTCAATGCGGCGGCCAGCTACAATGGCAACTCCCTCTCAATGTTCTGGATGCGGGGAACGAATGGAACCTATGTTGCCCTCACGGATGGCGGTGACATTTCGGGCTCCCAGACAACGGGCCTTTCCGTCTCGCCGGTCAACTTCGTTGACTCGGCCGATTATATCGCCGTGGCCACCAGCACGGCTGGCTACGTCACCAGTTCGATTGCCCATCTGTATGCGTTCAGCACCAACGTGGATGTGACCACGGTGGATGATCCCATCGAGGGCTTCGGTGACACCACCGGCACGCGCTACACCAATAATCCCCCGGCCGATGCCATTGATAACGACATGATCGAATACCAAAACGGCGGCAGCGGCTTGAACGCAAGCGCCGGTTTTGCACCCTTCGGCGGACCGGTGGGCATCATCGTAACGCCCACCGTCGGCAGCACCGTCTTGGACGGTATCCGGGTGTATCCCGGAGCCGATTCAGCGGCCAACGATCCCAGCGGCTATATCCTCGAAGGTTCAAATGACGGTGGCAAGACGTATTCCACCATCTCCTCCGGCGCGCTCTCGTTGCCGGCGCCGCGCAATTCGTCCGGCTTGCTCACGGATCCCACTGCGGTGAATTCCGTCCAGGAAATCCTGTTCGCGAATTATCGCGGATTCACGACCTATCGCTTGACCTTCCCCAACGTGGTCAATTCCAACTCCGCCGCGTATCTGGAAGTTGGCGACATCGAATTGCTGGGTGTTCCCGGCACGGGCACGGCCCAGCCGATCATCGGCAAGGTCACCTTCAGCAACGGCAGCTTGGTCATCACTGGCACCGGTGGCACAGGCTCCGGCAGCTTCGTGGTGCAGACCAACGGCAACCTCCTGCTCCCCAACGGTTGGGGTACCGCCGCCAGTGGCACTTATGACGCCAGCGGCAATTTCACCAACTCGCTGCCGGTCAATGCGAAAACGCCGCAGTTATTCTATCGCATCCATTAATCGACTGATTAATTAATTGGCATCGTTTCACCGAAGGCCGGGCAGGCACTGCCCGGCCTTCGTATTTTCCAGGAAGCTGGCCCTGCGTGAAAACGTGGTGGCAACCGGGTTGACCCGGCCAACCGCCGCCCAATCCGCCAAATGGACGTCTTCTGCCCCCCCGAATCGCCGGCCATAAATCGATCAATCAACAGAAATTAACCCCACAAAAAAATAAAAGGGTCCGTTGTCCCCATCCGCCCCCCCTAAACCGGGGTGTTACGCGGAGTTGACAGCCAAATTCGAATTTGGTCTTTTGAGGGCGAAGTATGGTATTCTAGCGTTGATAGCGATGATCAGGCTGCCAAAACGACCCAGTCTGGTGTCCGAAACGGCCACGACAATAAAGCAGTGGATTGCGAGCGGAGTACTTAAAGACGTGCTTCCCGGGGAGTTGGAACTCAAAGAGCGATTGCGTGTTGGCCGTGACACCGTGCGTTTGGCTTTGCGGGCGTTGACCAGCGAAGGCTGGTTGGAGCCGCCAGGCCAGGGTCGCCAACGCCGAATCTGCCTCCCCAAGCTGCCGAAACGGACCAAAAAGGCGGATCCCCGCCTGCCGGTGACCGTTTTGTCCCCCTATCCCGCCAATCAGGGCCAAACCGAGGCCGAAATGGAAGACACCCGGAAGCGCCTTGCGGAACTGGGACGAGACCTCCAATACGTCTCGCCCGATATTTTCCGGCTAAAGGAACCCGAGACACCGCTCGAAAACCTGGTCCATTCACACCGTTCCGCCGCTTGGGTACTCTATGGCTCCTCGTATCCAATCCAACGCTGGTTTGCCCAGCGCGGCTTGCCCGCATTGGTCCACGGGTGGACGTATCCCGGATTGAATCTTCCTTACGTCACCAAGGACTGGGAACCGGCCGCCTTCCACGCGGGGCTGCAATTCACCCGCCATGGCCACCGCCACATCGGCCTCTTTGAATTTGTCGAAAGGGGAGCCGGCAGTATGTTGATTGAAAACGGATTACGCCGCGCACTGGCCGCCGCCGAGGGCGGCACCAAACTCTCCATCTTCAAGGACGAGCGCACCCCGGACTCCATCGCCCGAGCCTATGAAACTGCCTTTCGGCTTCGGGAACGCCCCACCGCCATGGTGCTCACCAGCTCCAATCACCTGCTCACCAGCCTTTCCTGGCTGGTTTCCAAAGGCTTACGCGTGCCCGAAGATGTGTCGTTGGTCGTTTTGCCTTATGACGTTTGGTACTCGGAGTTTTATCCGCCGCTTTGCCACTACAAGCTGAATACCAAGACATTTTCCCAAGCCATGGCCGAACGTACGCTGGAACTCGTTGAGTATGGCCGCGTCTTTCGCAAGTCCTTGGAAGTGCCAGTCGAATTCGTCCCCGGAGCCACGATCGGGCCGCCCCCGCCAAAACTGGCCATTCGAAAGGTGGTACCTGATCTTCTATCCAGCGTGGCGGCTTGATCCCTTGCCACGCCTCGCCCCCACTTCGAGGCCCCGCCCACGGGCCGATGATTCGGGCGCAAGTCAGAACGAAAAAACCTTAAGTCCCGGCAGAATTTTCCGATACGGACCCGGCGGTATGTGTCTGCCAAAATATATGAAAAGACCCGGGATCCACGGATTCGCCACGTTGAAGGCGCTGACGCTGTTTGTCGTATTGGGCACGATCGCGCATGCCACCATCCCCTATTTGCCACTGGTTGGCCCGCCCGCCATGCGCATTCAAAAGGCCAATAGCCCAGCCGCGTCCGTCGTCAAGTTCGAAGCCGGCTATCGGCAGCCGTCCCAATCCACGAATTCGGCTTCCACCGTCGCCGCCGATCTGAAGTCGGCATCCCGCGACGCCCAAAACCCCCACGCGGATGCCACGCTCCCAACGTCGGCACCCGACAGTACGTCCGCCGCATCCATTTTCGAGCTCCCAACGCCGGACTTGGTGGGCATCACTCCGCAGATGCTGGCCGTTTATCTGCATCCAATCGTAGGCGGGACAAATTCCGCGGCGCTCTTGGGCCCGCTGCCTTTGAGTTTCGTACCGCCAGTGCCGATGGTGAAATCAAGCCAAGCGACTTACAACGTTAAATGATATTGATTAAGCCAACTTCACCCCTGCCGCGCGGTGTCTTGGCCGTGATGTCCATTCTTTGTCTCGTCCTGGTTCGGCTGGCCGCCCAACCGGCGGACCCACCGTCGTTTTCGACGACCGAAACCAATGATGCGTCGCCGACCAACCTGATTCCGCCGGAGTTCTCGACGAGCACCAACGACACCGATTTCTCGCAGCCAAGCGCCCTGCAGCGCCGCGATTTCACCTTGGCCACCGCCCGTTACCTCTCCCAAGTGCATGAATGGAAGGAGGCCGAAAAAAACTATCTCAAATTGCTGGGGGACGACGTGCCGGACGACATACGGAAATCGGTGCTCATTGAAATGGCCCAAGTGGTGCACTCCGAGAATGATCTGCCACGCGCACAGGCCATTTACACCCAGTTTCTGACGCGCTGGCCGGGCGACACCCGCACTCCCGAGATTTTCCTGAAACAAGGGCAAATCTTCCGCGAAATGGACCTGCCCAACCTCGCGCTCACCAAGTTCTACGGGGTGATGACCACCGCCCTGTCCCTCAAGGACGGCCAACTCGACTACTATCAGGGGCTGGTGCTCAAAGCCCAGGTCGAAATCGCGGAGACCCATTATCTGATGGGCCAGTTCACGGATGCCGCCGATTATTATTCGCGGCTGCTCAATCAAAACAACCCCTCGTTGGACCGCGCACAAATTCAATTCCGGCTCATTCGCTCGCTCGAAGCCATCGACCACCATGACGAGGCGGCCAGCCAAGCGGTCGACTTTCTGGCCCATTTCCCGAATTCGTTGGAGGAGCCCGAAGTGCGCTACCATCTGGCCCATGCGTACAAGAGCCAGAAACGCAACACCGAGGCGCTGCAACAGGTGAAGATTTTTCTGAAGGAAGAAAGCGACAAGACCACGAACAATCCAACCGTTTGGTCCTATTGGCAACAGCGCGTGGGCAACGAGATCGGCAACGAACTCTACCAGGATGGCGACTTCATGAAGGCGTTGGACGTCTACTTGGCGCTGGCCCAATTGAACACCTCCCTTACCTGGCAACTGCCCGTGCGCTACCAGGTGGGCCTCACTTATGAACGATTGCTCCAGCCCCACCTGGCCGAGGAAGCATATCGCCTGGTGCTCACCAACGCCGCGGCGGCCACCGACACCAACCTGCCCCCCGATCTCAAATCCGTGGTGGATATGGCCGCCTGGCGCCTGCATTTCCTGGATTGGAATGCGCACGCGACGGCCTTTAACCACGAAACCGTGGCCTCCGTGGCCACCACTAACCGCACCAACAACCCCAGCCACCTACCATGACCGCCGAATTTTCCGCCGTCCCCGCCCCCTCCTCGACCGGCCGTTTGGCCGACCTGGCCAACGAATTGCGCAGCTACCTCGACCTGTGCCGCGAGTTCCTCACCCTGTTCGGCGAGGAGAACCAGGCGCTCCGCCGCTCGCCAGCCTGGTCCCCCGAGCCGTTCCATCTGGAAAGAAAGCGCTTGCTCCCACGGCTGGAATCGGGGTTAATGAAGTTACGCAGCTTTCGCCAATGGTGGGAAAGAGTGCCGGCCGGCCAGCGCGAGTCCTGCAGGGAGATACAAGATCTGTTCCGGGACATTCAGAGCTTGCTCCCGCGATTGTTGTTGCTCGACCGCGAAAACCAGCAGGAGATGTTGCGGCGGGGACTGATCCCCGCCACGCAATTGCCGACCGCCGCCGCCCAACAGCCGAATTTTGTCGTGAATCTGTACCGACGGCATGCTGCAGTATAAACCATGTCCATTGAGAAGATCATCGTCCTGGAAGACGACGCCATCGTCCGCACCAATTTGGAGAATTTTCTCCGGCGGCAACGCTTTGACGTGGCCGCCGCCCCCACGCTGGCCGCCGCGCACGACTTCCTGAACCGCGATAACTTCGACCTCATCTTCATGGACATGCGGCTGCCCGACGGGGAGGGCATCGAGCTGCTGAAGGAGTTGCAAACCCGCCCCCACCGTCCGCTGGCCGTGGTCATGACCGGCTTCGGTTCCGTCGAATCCGCCGTGGAATGCATGAAGAACGGCGCGTTTGATTACATCATCAAGCCCTTCTCCACCGACCAGATCGAGTTCACGCTGCGCAAGGCCCAGGAGTTCAACCAACTGCTCAAAGTCAATACGCTCCTGAGCCAGGAATCCGACGACGGCGAGCAGGATCTGCTGGGCCGCAGCCCGGCCATGGATAACCTCCGCTCGCTCATCCGCAAGGTCGCCCGCACCCAGGCGACCGTGTTGATCCAGGGCGAAAGCGGCACGGGCAAGGAGCTGGTCGCCCGCGCCTTTTACCTGGAAAGCCCCCGCGCCAATGCCCCGTTCATCAAGGTCAACTGCGCCGCCGTGCCCGAAAACCTCATCGAAAGCGAGTTTTTTGGACACGAAAAGGGCGCCTTTACCGGCGCCCTGGCCAAACGTGAAGGCCGTTTTGAACTGGCCCATGGCGGCACCATCCTGCTGGACGAAATCAGCGAGATTTCGCCCGCCGTGCAGGCCAAGCTGCTCCGCGTGCTGCAGGAACGCGAATTCGAACGCGTGGGCGGCAACCGCACCATCAAGGTGGATGTGCGGGTCATCGCCACCACCAACCGTAACCTCGAACAAAGCGTCGAGAAAAAGGAGTTCCGCCAGGACCTGTTTTTCCGGCTGAACGTCGTGCCCGTTTCCGTGCCCCCCTTGCGCGAGCGCCGCGAGGATATTCCGCTCCTGGCCCTCGAATTCATGCGCCGGCTCGGTCGCAAACACGGTGTGCATGTCAAAGGCTTCACCGACGCCTCGCTGCGCGTCCTCAACGAGCATTCCTGGCCCGGCAACGTGCGCGAACTGCAAAATGTCGTGGAACGAGCCGTGATCTTGTGCGGCGAAAACGGCATGCTGGAACCCGAACACCTCGGCCTTACCAGCGCCAGCGCCGCCGCCGCCCCCACTCCCGCCAGCGACTTGGTCACGCCCGGAGCCTCCGCCGAACCCAGCCCGTTCCCCACCCTGGCTGAACTGGAACGGCAACACATCTTCTCCGCCCTCGACCGCTGCAAAGGCAACCGCACGCACGCCGCCAAGATCCTCGACGTCAGCATCCGCACCCTGCGCAATAAACTCCACGAATACAACGGCACCGGCGGCAAAGCCGACGAAGATAAAGCCATCACCGAGGAGTAGCCGCCCCGGCGCGCAGCCGTCCTCGGCCGCTGAAATGTGATTCGGCCTCAGCCGTCTCCCACCCCCCCAACCTCCGGCCGCTCCCGTCCTCGGGCACGGAGGCGCGATGCCCAGCCAGCCGGCGCCCAGCGGAGCGCTCCGCAACGAACGGCCGCCCCACCCCAAAACCAATTTGCTTATTTAATATTTTGGTGTAGTATTGTTAATATCAGAGGTAGCAGTTCAACCCAAATTAAAAATGCTGGAATGGAGCGAGAAGTTTGAAACCGGCGACCCATTGATCGATGCCCAGCACCGGATGCTGATTTCCTACGTGGGCCGCCTGGAAACCTTGGCGCAGGCCGTGAATCCCACGCCCGAGGAGATTCATCTGTTCATGCGTTCCCTGGAGTTTCTGGAGTCGTATGCCCTGACCCATTTCAAACAGGAGGAGGACTGCATGTTCCGGGCGCGTTGCCCGGCGCACCGGGATAACCTGCAGGCCCACAGCGAATTCAGGGACTTCCTGAAACAATTCAAGCGGCAGGTGGACCTGGAAGGCTGGCGCGCCGATCTGGTCCTGGAACTCTACCGGTCCTGCAACGTCTGGATCGCCCGGCACATCCTGCGGGTCGACACGTGGTTAAAGCGCTGCCCGGACGAGAAAAAAAACAGCGTCCAAAACAACTGAAGCCCCGCCTCCCGGTGGCCGCGTTTCCCTCCCTGCGCCACTCCGGGGTTATTCACGCGGCCCGAACCGCTTCACCACCCAGCCGATCACCACGGCAATGGTTACCGTGCCCACCACCAGGTAGCCCATGATCTCCAATTGACTGGTCAAATCGGTATTCATCCCAACTGAGGCAGCGCCCAAGGCCGTCATTTGGCGACCGGGCTCTCCGCGTCCAACGCCAGGTTAAGCCGCAGCACATTGACGCCCGACTCGCCGAGCAAGCCCAGGCTCGGCTCGTCTACGCTGGCACGCACCAGGGCCTGCACCCGGGCCACGGTCAATCCCCGCACCCGGGCCACCCGGGCCGTTTGCAGCTCCGCGTTGCGCAAACTGATGTGCGGATCCAATCCGCTCGCGGAAGCCGTCACGGCATCCGCCGGCACCGGCTCGTTGGTGCCCAAGCCGTTCTGCGTGCGGTAATCCGCGATGTTCTGCGCAATCGTGTCGCGCAGTTTCTGCGAGGTGGGTCCCAGATTGCTCCCGCCCGAGCTGGTCGGGTCATACGACATCCCATTGCTGCCGGCATCCGACGGCCGGCCGTGGAAATACTTTTCGCCCGTGAATTGCTGGCCGATCAGGCGCGAGCCGCGAATCACGCGGTCCACCACAATCAGGCTGCCCTTCGCCTGATTGGGGAAAATGAGCCGGCCCAGGCCATAAACCGCCAGCGGATAAACGCCGCAGCAGACCACCGCCAGCACCACGGTAACCAGGACAGAAGCCCGGAGTTCACTTAAAATATTTTTCATAAACACATGCGATTTGGATTTGGCCGCTCACCGGCCCGGCCGTGGTGCCAACGCTGCGCCACGGCGTTCAGGAATGCTTCAGTTGACGAGTTTGAGCGTGGTGATGATCTGGTCGATCACCTTGATGCCGATGAACGGAATGATCACCCCGCCCAGCCCGTAAATCAGGAGATTGCGTTGCAGGATGGCCAGCGCGCCGATGGGCTTGAACTTCACGCCGCGCAGCGCCAGCGGAATCAGGGCAACGATGATCAGCGCATTAAAGATGATGGCGCTGAGAATGGCGCTGTCCGGGCTGTGCAGCCGCATGATATTCAGCGGGGCAATGGCCGGGAACGTGGCCATGAGCATGGCCGGAATGATGGCAAAATACTTGGCCACGTCGTTGGCAATGCTGAAGGTGGTCAGCGAACCGCGGGTAATGAGCAGTTGCTTGCCGATTTCAATGATCTCGATGAGCTTGGTGGGATTGGAGTCCAAATCCACCATGTTGCCGGCCTCCTTGGCAGCCTGGGTGCCGGTATTCATGGCCACCCCCACATCCGCCTGGGCCAGGGCGGGCGCGTCGTTGGTGCCGTCGCCAATCATGGCCACCATCCGACCGCCCGCCTGTTCCCGGCGAATAAGCGCCAACTTGTCCTCCGGTTTGGCCTCGGCCAGGAAATCGTCCACGCCCGCCTCCGCCGCAATGGCCGTGGCCGTCAGCTTGTTGTCGCCGGTGATCATCACCGTGCGGATGCCCATCTTGCGAAGCTGGGCAAACCGTTCCTTGATGCCGCCCTTGACCACGTCCTTAAGGTGGATCACCCCCAACACCTCGCGCCCATCGGCCACCACCAGGGGCGTGCCACCGGAACGCGCAATGGTATCCACGGTCTGCGACACCAATTGGGGAAACTGCCCGCCTTCACGATCCACAAAGGCGCGCATGGCCTCCGCCGCGCCTTTGCGAATGCGGCGCGCCGGCTGCCCATCCACGGCGGCCAGATCCACGCCGCTCATGCGGGTTTGCGCCGTGAAGGGCACGAACTGCGCGTGCGGAACGGCCACGTCCCGACCGCGCAATCCGAACTTCTCCTTGGCGAGCACGGCAATGCTGCGGCCTTCCGGGGTTTCGTCCGCCAGCGAAGCCAGTTGCGCCGCGTCGGCCAGCCGTTCGGCGGTCGTCAGTGGCGCCGGCATGAATTCCGTGGCCTGGCGGTTGCCCAGCGTGATGGTGCCGGTCTTGTCGAGCAGCAGCACATCCACATCGCCCGCCGCCTCCACCGCCCGGCCGCTCATGGCCAGTACATTGTGTTGCAACAGGCGATCCATGCCCGCAATGCCGATGGCGCTCAACAATCCGCCGATGGTGGTGGGAATCAGGCAGACCAGCAGCGCGATCAACACCGGCACCGAGAAGACGGTGGCCGAGTAGATGCCAAACGGTTTCAGCGTAATGCACACCAGCAGGAAGATCAGCGTCAGCGCCGACAACAGAATGGTCAGCGCGATTTCGTTCGGGGTTTTCTGCCGGGCCGCGCCTTCCACCAGCGCAATCATGCGGTCCAGGAATCCCTCGCCCGGGTTGATGGAAACCCGCACTTGGATCTCATCGGACAACACGCGCGTGCCGCCGGTGACCGCACTGCGATCCCCGCCGCTTTCGCGGATGACCGGCGCCGATTCGCCGGTGATGGCCGATTCATCCACGGTCGCCGCGCCTTCAATGACGTCGCCGTCGGCCGGTATGATCTCGCCGGCCCGCACCCGTACCACCTCGCCCTTGCGCAACTCGGTGGCATTCACCTCCTCGGTCTGGCCGCCCTTGGTCAACCGGCGGGCGATGGTTTTCACGCGAGTTCCGCGCAGGGCCTGGGCCTGCGCCTTGCCCCGCCCTTCCGCCACCGCTTCGGCAAAATTGGCAAACAGCACGGTGAACCACAGCCAGATTGCCAATTGCACGATGAAGCCGCGGTCGGTCCGGGAGGTAAAGATGCCCACGGTGGTCAGCACGGCGCCCACCAGGGTTACGAACATCACCGGGTTCTTGATCATCAGGCGCGGATGCAGCTTCTTGAAAGCCGCGCCGATGGCGGGTCCGGCGATTTTCCAGTCGAACAACGAGGGAGTCTTGTGGGTCATGGCGTTTGGCTAAAAAAGTTTCCCCTGCCCCATCAGGAAGTGTTCCACCACCGGCCCCAGGGTCAGCGCCGGCAGGAAGTTCAGTGCGCCGATGAGGAGAATGGTGCCGATCAACAGCACCACAAAGGTAAAGCCCGAAACCGGGAAGGTGCCCGGCCCGGCCGGCACCAGCTTCTTTTGGGCCAGCGAACCGGCCAGCGCCATGATGGGAATGATCATCAGGAACCGGCCGATGAACATGGACAGTCCCAGGGTGGTGTTGTACCACGGCGTATTCGCGGTCAGGCCCGCAAAGGCGCTGCCGTTGTTGCCGGTGCAGGAACTGTAGGCGTAGAGAATCTCACTCAGCCCGTGGGGGCCGTTGTTGTTCAATCCGGCCAATCCCCATTGGCTCACCAACGCCCAGGCCGTGAAACCGAGAATGTCCACGGCCAGCACCAGCAGGGCCAGCATCGCCATCTTCACTTCAAAGGACTGGATCTTTTTGCCGAGATATTCCGGCGTGCGGCCCACCATCAGCCCGGCGATGAACACGGCGAGGATCACGAACACCAGCATGCCGTAGAGTCCAGCGCCCACGCCGCCAAAGATGATTTCGCCGAGCTGGATGTTGAACAGCGGCACAAAACCGCCCAGCGGCGTGAAGGAATCATGCATCGCGTTGACCGCGCCGCACGAAGCGTCGGTGGTCACGGTGGCAAACAGGGCGGAGTTGAATATGCCAAAGCGCGTTTCCTTGCCCTCCAGGTTGCCATCCGCCACCGCCACCCCCAACTGCTGGTGAATCGGATTGCCGGCGGACTCGGCGTGCCACGCCAGCAGCGTGCCCGCCAAAAAGAGGATCAGCATGGTGGCCCAGACCGCCCAGCCGTGCGCCTGGTTCCCGGTCATGCGCCCGAGATAATAGGTGAGTCCGCTGCCAAGGGCGAAGATCGCCAGCATTTGCAGGAAGTTGGACAGCGGCGTGGGGTTTTCATACGGATGCGCCGCGTTGGCGTTCGTGTTGCCGCCGCCGTTGGTGCCGAGCATCTTGATGGCCACCTGCGAAGCCATTG
>CAYTJG010000074.1:0-22816 GCA_964437865.1 uncultured Bifidobacteriaceae bacterium
ATTTTGACGCCGCCACCACGCAACGCATCCAGGCCGCCGCCCAGGGCGCCTTTGCCGCCGTCGGCGGCCGCGACTACGCGCGGGTGGATGTCATGGTCCGGGCGGATGGTTGCCCCGTGGTGCTGGAAGTCAACACGCTGCCGGGCATGACCGAAACCAGCCTGCTGCCCAAGGCGGCGGCCGCCGCGGGAATGAACTATGCGGAAATGTGCCAACGGATGGTTGACTTGGCGTTGGCGCGGCCAGCGACGGGGGCCCTGAGGGCCGAGCAGTTGGCGGTCGGTTCCCGGCGGTAATGACTTTGATCCATGTGGTTTAAACGCGCACAAGGCAAGAATCGACGGCTGCACCGGCACCACGTGCTGGATGTCAAGCTGCGTTCAGATCAGGTTCGGGCCAACCGCTGGCGGCTGGCGCGCATCTCCTTTGTCGTCATGTTCGGGACGGTGTTCGGCCTGTACCTGTTCTGGAAGGTGGGCGAACTGGCCCTGGATGTCTTTGTCTACGATAACCGTGATTTTGCGATCGAAGTGATCGACGCGCAGACGGACGGGAAGATTGCGCGCGAGCAGTTGCGGCGTTGGTGCGGCGTGAAGCTGGGCGCCAATCTGATTGCGCTGGATCTGCCGGATGTGAAGCGGAACCTGGAACAGGTTTCCGTGATCGATTCGGTTTCGGTGGAGCGGGTATTGCCGCATACGCTGAAAATCCGGGTGACGGAACGGGAACCGGTGGCCCAGGTCAACCAATATCACAACGATGCCAACGGCGGCATCGTCGCCTCGATTTATCAGTTGGACGCGGATGGGGTGGTGATGCAGCCGCTGGACCCGCGCGTGTGCACGGTGCCGCTGGCGGAAGTGAACCCGCAGTTGCCGGTGATTTCCGGGGTCAACTATTTTCAACTGCAGCCGGGGCATCGGCTGGATCTGCCCCAGGTGCAGGCAGCGTTGCGGCTGGTGGCGGCCTTTGACCAGTCGTCCTTATGGGGTTTGGTGGATTTGCAGCGGGTGGATGTTTCGCAACCCCGGGTGCTCGTGGTGACGACCAGCCAGGGGAGCGAAGTGACATTCGGATTGGACCATGTGGAGCAGCAGTTGCAGCGCTGGCAGCAGATTTTCACTTTTGGGGCGAAGCAGCAAAAGACGATTGCCACGGCGGACCTGGCCGTGGAGAACAATGTGCCGGTGCACTGGATGACGGCCAGCGCGGTGCCGGTGGTGACTCCCAAGACGGTAAAACCCTTGAAGACGCGGAGAAAAAATGTTTGACGATTCCAACATTATAGCCGGACTGGAAGTCGGCACTTCCAAGATATGCGTGGTGGTGGGCGAACTGGGCCCCGACGGCGCAGTCAACATCATCGGGCTGGGCCAGGCGCGTTCGCGCGGCGTGCGCAAGAGCGAGATCATTGATCCCGCCCAGGTCGAGGAAGACCTGCGGGGGGCCATGTTTGAGGCGGAGCAGATGGCGGACGTGGAGATTCGCAGCGTGTATCTGGGGGTGAGCGGGGGGCATATTCGCGGTTTCAACAACCGCGGCATGCACCCGGTGGTTTCGGCCGATCGCGAGATCACGCCGGACGACGTGGAGGACGTGGTGAAGAACGCCAAGGCCATCAATCTGCCCGCCGAAGACACGGTGATTCACGCCGTGCGCCAGCATTTTTCGGTGGACGGCCAGGACGGGGTGGCCAATCCCGTGGGCATGTTGGGGGCGCGGTTGGGGGTGGACATGCACGTGATTCACGGCAACGCCAATCGCCTCCAAAATGTCATCCGCCTGGTGCGCGCCACCTCGCTGGAGGTGGACGACGTGGTGTTCACCGGCATCGCCTCGTCGCTGGCGCTGCTGAACAACGAACAAAAAGAGTTGGGCGCGCTGGTGATTGATCTGGGCGGGGGCACCACCGAGTATGTGGTGTATGCCAACGGCGTGATGCGCCATTCCGGCGTGCTGGCCGTGGGCGGCGACCATGTCTCCAACGATCTGGCCTATGGCCTGAAGGTGCCCCTGAGCCGCGCGGAAAAGTTGAAGATCGAATTTGGCTCGGCCCTGGTCAACGAGGAGACCCGGGGCCAGACCATCAGTTTGACGAACGAGTTGGGCCTGGAACTCAAGCGCATCAATCTCGAACATCTGCAACGCATCATGTCGCTGCGGTTGGAGGAGATCTTTGAGTTGATCGCTCAGGATCTGGAACGGGTCGGGCTGGCGGAATACCTGCGCGCCGGCGTGTTGCTGTGCGGCGGCGGCGCCCGCGTGCCGGGCTTGGTGAAGCTCGCGGAAAATGTTTTCCAGATGAATGTCACGGCCGGCCACACCTGTTCGGTCAGCGGGGTGACGGCGGCCCTGGATCAGCCGGAATTCGCCGCCGGCATCGGGCTCGTGAAATTTGGCTCGCTGAAGACGCGCCACCGCGAAGGGCGTTCGTTCCTGCCGCGCGGCCTCAAGGACATGTTTGGCAAATTGATACAGCGTTCTTAACTCAAGTCGGATTATGGACCAACAAACTGATCTTGCCGGTGCGGTGCCGCCGCCCAACCCTGCGGGGACGGCGATTAAAATCTTTGGGGTGGGCAACGCCGGCCTGGCGATGCTCGGCGCCCTGAACCCGGCCGAATTCGCCGCCGCCCAGTTCGCCGGCATCAATACCGAGGCGGGCACGCTGGCGGCCTCGCCGGCGCTGGTGAAGATTCACCTGGAAAACAAGCTGCTGCGCGGACTCGGCTCGGGGGGCGATCCCGATCGCGCCCGGGCGCTGGCCGAGGAGCAATTTTTGATTTTGAAGTCGGCCTGCGAGGGGGCCAATGTGGTGTTTATTCTCGCCGGTCTGGGCGGCGGCGCGGGCAGCGGGATCAGTCCGGTGCTGGCCAAGGCGGCGCGTGAGGCGGGTGCCCTGGTACTCGCCTTTGTCACCTTGCCGTTTGAATGCGAGGGCAACCGGCGCGAAGCGCAGGCGCTGCAGGGGCTGGAACAGTTGAAATCGGCGGCCGATGGCGTCATCTGCCTGCCCAGCCAGCGCATTTTCAAATTGGTGGATGAAAACACCGGGGCCCTGGAGATGTTCCGCGTGATCGACGGCTTCCTCATCGAGGGCGTGCGCGGACTCTGGCAGTTGCTGACGCGTCCGGGTTTGATTCAGATTCACTTTGCCGATTTGCAGGCCTTGTTGCGGGACCGCCATACGGAGAGCGCCTTTGCCTTTGTCGAGGCCACCGGGCCGGGGCGGTCGCGGGAAGCGGTGGAGAATATCCTGTCGCATCCGTTGTTGGATGAAGGCCGGGCGCTGGCCGAATCCGACGCGGTGCTGGTGAACCTGACCGCGGGGACGGACTTGTCCATGGCGGAAATAAACCGGGTGATCGACCAGGTAAAGCGGCAGTGCAGCCAGGCGCAAATCATCATGGGGGCGGCCTTGGACCCGGCCATGGAGGATAAACTGTGCGTGACGATCATCGTGGCGCGGCAGGAGCAGGTGGCCACCGGCCGTCGGTTTTCGACAGCGGCCAGCACCAGCGGTGTGGCCACGGGTGGGGCGAGCGCGGGGGGGGGCGGCTCGCGCGAATCGGCGATGCCGCGTTCGACCCGGACGAGGAAGGCGGCCAACAAGCCCATCCAGACCCAACTGCCGCTGACCATTGTTTCCAAGGGACGCTTTGACAAAAGCGAACCCACCAAGCACAACGGCGAGGATCTGGACGTGCCCACCTTTATTCGGCGGGGCATATCCATGAACTAGCGGTGTCCCGGCGTGCAGGTGGACGTTGGGGCCCGGCGGGCGGCTTCGCCGGCGCCGAGACAACGTCACTTTTGGTTTCCCTTGTCAGACAAAATCAGGTTTCATTTTGCTACATCATGAGTTTTACCAAGCAATTCCTGTCCGAGGTGCAGCAGGTCACCGCCCAACTGAACGAAGCCGCCATTGAAAAATGCGCCGATGAATTGGCGGCCATTCGCGAGCGCGGCGGGCGGCTGTTCATTTTGGGGGTGGGCGGCAGCGCCGGCAATGCCGGGCACGCCGTGAATGACTTTCGCAAAATCTGCGGTTTTGAGGCCTACGCGCCCACGGATAATGTGTCGGAACTCACGGCGCGCACCAATGACGAGGGCTGGCCGAGCATTTTTTCCGAATGGCTCAAGGGCAGCCGCCTGGGCGCCCGGGACGGTCTGCTCATTTTCTCCGTGGGCGGCGGCAACGTGGAGAAAAATGTCAGTCCCAATCTGGTGAACGCCATTCAGCTCGCCAAGAAGGTGGGCGCCTCGGTCATTGGCATTGTCGGCCGTGACGGCGGCTATACCGCCCGCGAAGCCACCGCTTGTGTGATTGTGCCCACGGTCAATCCGGTCCATGTCACGCCCCACAGCGAGGCTTTTCAGGGGGTCATCTGGCACTTGCTGGTCTCGCACCCCAAATTGAAAGTGGCGCAGACCAAGTGGGAATCCACCAAATGAGGAAGGCCCATGGCCCGTCTGCCGAACCGCACCGGCGCGCGCCCGGCTCCGGCGTTGCGGCGTCAGCTTAGTGGTTGAAATCCCATGTCTTTCCCAACCGCCTCCCCGACCCTGTCCCGCGCCGTTTTTCTGGATCGCGACGGCGTGATCAACCGGGCGCTGGAGAAGGAGCGCAAGCCGTATCCGCCCACCAGCCTCGGGGAATTTGAGATCCTGCCGGAGGTGCCGGCGGCGCTGGCGCGGTTGAAGGCGGCGGGTTTTGTGCTGGTGGTGGCCACCAACCAGCCGGACGTGGGGCGGGGCACGCTGGCGCGCGCGGTGGTGGAAGAGATTCACGCGCACCTGCGGGCACAGTTGCCGATCGACCGGGTGGAAGTCTGCTATCACGCCGGGCGGGGCGGCCCGGAGTGTGATTGCCGCAAGCCGAAACCGGGCATGTTGCGCCACGCGGCCGCGGAATTGCACCTGGACCTGGCCCGCAGCTGGATGATTGGCGACCGCTGGCGCGATATCGATTGCGGCCACGCCGCCGGCTGCCGCACCATTTTTATCGACCGCGGTTACGCCGAGGAACTGAAGCAGAAACCCGATTTTTCGGCTCGCCATTTGGGCGAAGCTGCGGACATAATATTAACTCGCTAAAATAAGATATGCAACGAACGCTTAAAGACCTGAAAATCAAAGTTTTTGCCGACGGCGCGGACAAGAAAGGCATGTTGGAACTGAATGCCAACCCGCTGATCACCGGCATGACGACCAACCCGACCCTGATGCGCAAGGCGGGGCTGACGAATTTTGAAGCGTTTGCGCGGGATATTTTGCAAAGCATCACGGCCAAGCCGCTGTCGCTGGAGGTGTTTTCGGACGAGTTTCCGGAGATGAAGCGCCAGGCGTTGAAGATCAACGGCTGGGCCCAAAACGTGTATGTGAAGATTCCCATCACCAACACGCGCGGTGAATCGTCGCTGCCCCTGATCAAGGAACTGGCGGCGGACGGGGTGAAGCTGAATGTGACGGCGATATTGACCCTGGACCAGGTGCGGGGCGTGGCGGCGGCGTTGAATCCGAAGGCGCCGGCGGTGGTGTCGGTGTTTGCCGGGCGCATTGCCGACACGGGGGTGGACCCGGTGAAAATCATGGTGGAGAGCCGCCAGATCTTGAAGCACCAGCCGCAGGCGGAACTGTTGTGGGCCAGCGTGCGCGAGGTGCTGAATATTTTCCAAGCCAATGACTGCGGCTGCCACATTGTGACCGTGCCCCATGACATCCTCGGCAAGGCCATCAAGATGGCCGGCATGGATCTGGCGGCGCTATCGCTGGATACCGTCAAGATGTTTGCCACCGACGCCAAAGCGGCCGGCTTCTCACTGTAAACACGCGGGCGGGCGGGAACCAGCCGGTTCCCTGGCCGCCCGATTTCAGATCAATTTCGTAATCGCGGCGAAGACGTCCGGAATTTTGACGGACTCCATCGCCGCGATGAGTTCTTCGCGGGTGCCCTTGATATCGCCGCCGTCGTAGCGGTAATAATCGAGATTGTGCCCGTTTACCACCGGGTTCTTCACCATGGTGAAAGGATTGCCGTAGGGCAGGTTGGTGACGTTGAGGGTGGGGGCCTCGATGACAATCTGGTTGGGGACCTTCAAGGCTGCCGCGAGGTGCATCAGCGCCGTGTCCACGCTCAGGAAGGCGCTGCAGCGTTTCATCAGGGCGCCCGTTTCGCGCAGGTTTTTCGTGCGGGCTTCCATCGTTAACTCCGGGCTGGCTTGGGCCAGGATGACCGGGTGATCCTTGGTCTCCTCCGGGCCACCAAAGAGCAGAATGTGGAGGTCGGGGCGCTCGCGGTTTAATTGTCGAACCAAGCCGGCGTAGCTCTTCAACGGCCATCGCTTCAGGGGCAGGTTCTTGGTGCCGCCGGAGCCGCAGTGAATGCCCAGGATCTTGCGGCCGAGCAGCTTGTGTTGGGCCAAAAAAGCCTCGGCAAACTGTTCATCGGCGGGGTCCAGGACGAATTCCAGGGAATGCGCGGCCAGCCTCTGCCGGCCCCCGATGAAGGTGAGAATGTCGAAATTGTTTTCGATGGAATGGCGGGTGTAATCCTGCGGCAGGGAGCCGGTAATCAGGCAGCGATCAATCCAGGTGAAACATTCGTATTGGTGGCTGATGCGCACCTCGGCGCCGGCCAGCCACGCGGCGATGCGGTAATGGATGCGGCTTTGCGGATGGGTGTTGATGGAGAGTTGGTAGCGCTCCCGCCGCAGCGACCAGACAAAGCGCACGCGTTCCCACGCGCTGCATTTCAGCAAGTCCTTGTGAAAAACGTGGTTTACGTTGGGATTGCGCTCCAGAAAATCCCGCGCGCCGGCTTCCTTGACCAGTACGTCAATGGTCGCCTCCGGGTAGTTTTCCCGGAGTTCACGAAGGAGCGGCGTGGCAATTAACGTATCGCCGATGCCGGCGAGGGAAATGACCAGGATTTTCACAGTCGCGAAATTTTCTCCAGCAAACCGGTGGTTGATTTCCCGGGCACAAACGGGACCAGGACAATTGTCCCGCCGGCCGACTCCACGGCGCGTCGTTCGTCTTGATTGAGCGTGTCCAGGGTGTAATCGCCGCCCTTGACGTAAATGTCAGGTTGCGCGGCGGCGAGGAATTTCGTGGCGGTGGCATCCGTAAAGATGCAGACGCCATCGACGCTTTGCAGCGCGGCCAGGACCAGGGCGCGGTCGGTCTGGGAATTGACCGGGCGGCCGGGGCCTTTCAAACTTTGGACGGCGGTGTCGCCGTTGACGCCGAGCAGCAGCGCGTCGCCAAAATTGCGCGCCGTCTCCAGATACGTCACGTGGCCCAGGTGCAGGATGTCGAAGCAACCGTTGGTGACCACCAGTTTGCGGTGGCCGGTTCGGAAGCGCTGGCGCCAGGCGGGTAAATCGTCCCAGGCGATAATCTTGTCGCGGAAATTCACGTCGTCATTTTGCCTGCGAGGCCCCTGAATTCAACCTTTTCCATACGCGCAACGTCTCGGTGACACCCCAAGCTTGGGCGTCGCAACCGCGCTGGGCGTGGGGGGCGTCGCCATCGAGGATTTCCGGCAACTGGCCGAGACAGCCCTCCTGCAGCAGTTTCTCCGCGCTGCCCAGATAGCCGCGGGCGGCGGCCACGGCGGCTGGCGACCAATCCCAGGCGGCGGCCAAGGCCTCGCAGAAGGTCGGAAAGGTCCAGGTCCAGGCGGTGCCATTGTGGTAGGCGGGTTTGCGGCGCGTGTCCTCATCGCCCTCGTAGTGCGGCCAGTAGGGCTCCACGGGGTTGTTCAGCAAATGTTCGCCCTGCCAGACGGGCAGGGGCGTGGCCACCCGCAAGGGAGCCAGGGAGCGCAGGCCGCCCGGCACCACGAGATATTTTCGCGCCGCTTCCACGCAGCGGCGCGCGCGGGGGCCGGTGACCAAGCCCAGACTGATGGCAAACAGACAATTGCTGCGGAGCGCGTCGCTCACCATGGCTTGGCGCGCGCCGACCCCGGCCCGGGCCAACAGGACATCCGCCAACCATCCGTTGGTTTCCAGCCAGAAGTACTTTTCCAGGGATGCCAAGGCCTCATCGGCCCGGCGGCGCCATTTCGTTTGGGCGGCCGGGGTATCGATGCGCGCCAGCAGCTGCAGCAGGCGGATCCACAAAACCTGTATTTCCACGGGATACCCTTCGCGGGGCGTGCCGGCCGGATGGTTTGTATCCATCCAGGTGAAGTGGCTGGGGCTCCAAATCAGGCCGGAATCGGGGTCCAGCCGGATGCCGTTGGTGGTGCCCTGGACATAGTGTTCGGCGATGCTGGTCAAAACATCGCGGATGGTGCGGTGCTGGTCCACGGGTGCATTGAAAAATTGCGCGTCGCCCAAATCCTCGCAGGCGACCGCAAACCAAAGCGGGGCGTCACTGGTCTCGCGATTGGAAACGTCGTGGCCATTGATGGTGTTGGGCAGGGTGCCGTCCTGCTCGAATTTGCCGAACGTCAGCAGAATCTGCCGCACTTCGTCCACCCAGCCGGCGGCCAGCAGACCGCGCGCACAGATCAGCGAGTCCCGGCCCCAGTCAAGAAACCAGGGATAGCCGGCGATGACGGTTTTGAAATCGTCCCGGCGCACGACGAACTGCCGGGCGGCGCGTTCGAGTTGGGCGGCGAAATCCGCACTGGCGTCCGACTGTCCCGGCGCCGGGCTCACCGCGGGCGGCTCGTACGGCGGCGGTGGGGTGGCTGGTCCGATGGTGGAGACTTCGGCGGTAAGCACCACCGTGGCGGAGCCACCTTTCGGCAACGGCAGATCGAACCAGCCCGGGCTATAGGCATCGCCGCTGCCGACCTGCCCCCGAGATTGCTCCACCGGGTGCGGGATGTTTTCAGACCATTCCGGCTGTGCGTGATAAAGCCCGCCCAGGGCGAAGACGCGCAGTGGCCGGTCCGGGGCAGGTGTGAAGGCGAAGCCAGCCGGTTTCGCCAGCACCTGGGTGTGGGCGGCAAAGTGTTGATCCGCGCTGGCATTGCGCTTGGTCTCGCCGTGAAAACTGCGGTCTTCCAAGTCCACGCGCACGGTCAGGCGCACCTCGGCCTCGGCGGGCAGTTGCTTGCCGCCCGCCCGTTTTTCCGTGGGTCGGCTGAACTGGAAGATCACGGTGTTTTCCCCGGGTACCATTTCGGCGCGCAAAGCCACCTGCACCGTACGCCCGTCGCCGGCGTTGGCCACGAAATGCCATGCGGCCGGCGGTCCGGCGGCGAAAGCCACCAAGTTTCTGAAATTGAGGGCGGAGAGAAAACCGTCGGCGTTGACCCACACGCGCAGGCGTTTGACCAATATGTGCCGGTCCACGGGTACCGTGGGGTTCAGGTTGGCGCCCAGCGCGCAGTCGTATTTGGAATTGACGCGGCCCAGGTCCACGCCGAGCCGGGCCATGCCGCCGAGGCCGTTGGTCAGCAAAACCAGATCAGTCGGCTGGGGCAGGGTGCAGGCTGGTTGTGGTTCGGGCGGCAGGAAGCGCACCGCGGCCATCAGGTTTTCCGGCACTTCGGTATATCGCTCCATCAACAGTCTGGCTTCCAGCGCGGTCTCCCGGGGGGCGAAACAGGCCACGTGCACCGTGCCGGCGGGCGTGGAACGGACGTGTAAAATGTCTTCGGCCGCGGCCTGCCCCGGCGCCGGCTGGGCTGCTGCGAGGGTTGCCCGGAAGGGCGCGGAATCCTCGATCAGGAGCCAGTGGCCCGCCGGCACCAAGCTGATGCGCCGGGTATCGATTTGCGTCCACGTCACGACTCGTGGGTAAGTTTGCCGGGCCTCGGCTTGGCGCAGCAATTCGGGGAAGGGTTGTCGCCCGGCAGCCGAGCCAAATTCGGCGGCGGCGGCCAGGAATTCCCAGGGCGAGCGCCCGGCCTGCGCGGCCAGCCAGCGCCAATCCAAACCGTCGGCGGTTTCCATCGGCACCACCTGGTTAAGGGCCTCATAGGCAAACGCTGCCAGGGCGCGGGCGCGCCGGTAATTATCGCCGCTCAGGCCCGCTGGCTTCTCGGTGGTGGACAGGCAAAAGACCGCGCCGGGCGGCAGGGTGAAAACCGTCTTGTTCCGGACCCGGGCAATGGCCGGCAGCGCTTGGCCGAGCAGATCCACCTTGGGGTCGGGAACATCCAACGCCACGGAGTTCTCTTTTTCGACGTCGGTGTTGGCCAGGATCAACACGGAATCCAAGCCCTCGGCCGATCCGCGGAGCAGCGCGTAGATTGGGGATTCGGGTTCGCTCAACCGCTGGAGTCGGGCGCCGTCGAAAAAACAGGGGTGATCGGCCAGGAGGGCGTTCAGCCGGGCCAGTTCCGGAACGAGGTTGGCGGCGGCGTCCCAATTCAAGCCCGTATTGCCGTGGACGCGGATTTTTTCAGTGGCCAGCCATTCCACTCCGCAGGTGAAGCCGAAACCGCCGCTGGCGCTCGTTAGTGCGCAGAGCCGGTTGCGCAGGAGCGACCACGCGCGACCGGGAGGCGTGCCGGCCGGCTGGCGGACGCTGCGGGCGACAGCCGCCGGCTCGTGGGCGGCGAGTCGGCTATTGTCGTGGGTTTCAGAATAGTGGATGTAGGTGCCCACGCGCTCGTTTTGACGCAGGGCGTAATCCAGGTACCAAGCGACCTCGCGGCCCGAGTAATTTTGAAACAGCTCGGAATAGGCCCATTGCATGCCGCCTTCCGTGAGCAGGCTTTCGGTGGTTGCCCACGAACCGCCAAGCCCTTCCAGGAGGAAGATGGCCGCGGGAAACTCCTCCTGCACGCGGGCGATGATGTACTGCCAGGCCGCGGTGGGAATCTTGTAGCCGGCGTCGCAGCGAAAGCCGTCCACGCCCCGCCGGCACCAGGTCAACAACGCGTCGGCAATCAGGTTCCACAGCGGGACCTCATGCTGTTCGAGCTCCACCAGGTCCTCCCAGGTGACCCCCCAGGCGCCGGGGCTGGCGAATTCCCCATCGGGCTTCCTCAAAAAGAACTCGGGATGATTCTCCTGCAAGCGGGAGCCCCAGCCGGTGTGGTTGATGACGATGTCGATGAAGACGCGGGCCTCCAGCGCATGCGCCGCCCGGGTGAGCTCGCAGAACTGGTCGATGCCGGTCGTGCGCTTGTCGAACTCGACCAGGGCCGGATCCACGGCGGTCAGATCCAGCGCGGCGTAGGGGCTGCCGTAGCGGCCGAAGCGGGCATAGACGGTGGGGGTGGGATTAACCGGCAGCAGGTGGAGGATGCGGCAGCCAAGCTGGCGGACGATGAAAGGCAGTTGCCGGGTGAGTGCGCGGAATGTTCCCGACGGCGGCAAGGTGGCGTAACCCAAGGATTCGAGCTCCTTGAGCCGGGTTTCCAGCGGTTCATCGGCGGTGGACGGCAATGTCTTGGTGGCGCCGAAGAGCCGCGTGAACGCGCAGTAAATCGTGTTGGCGGTGCGGGCAAAATCCGGGTGTACGGCGATGCCTGCGTCCGGTCCATCCGGCCAGTGCTGCCAGTTTTGTTGGTCGAGCAGGTAGGCCTTGGCCCGGAAAAAGCCCACTTCAGCCAGCGGCAGTTCGATCTCCCAGCCCTCGGCGGTGGGTTGCATGGGCAGATCCCGCCACGAGGCATCCGCAAACGCCTCGCCGCCGGCCTGGGCGGCAATGATCTCCCGTCGGCGCACGGCCGCGCGGCCGAGATTGGTCCGGAGGCGCGCTCTGAATCGCGCCTGGTCGGCGGGGATGGCGGGGCGCAGTTGAAAGCGTATGCTATCACCGACAAAACGCAGGAGGCGTTCGCCGGGAACCGGGGACATGATGGGGCGGGTTGGTTCCACCGGCGAAGTTATTAACATGAAGTGCGTGGGATGAAAATTGAAAAGGTGATTTTACGCCCGGCGGCAGGGCGAAAATTTGGCATGGAAATCACGCACAGCCCGGAGTCAGTCGCACGGCGGAGGGCCTGGTCGTCCGCGGTGAGAGATTGTTAAGGCGGATACGCACCACCTGCCAAGTGCCGTCAGGCGGACGCCACGCACCGGACCCGAAGTCCGGTGTTAAGCGTCGAGTTCAGGGAACTTGCCCTGTATTTGGGCAAGTGAATACAACCGAGGGTCGTTTAAGACAATCCCGGTTGGATTGAATCGTTTTTATATTTTTCAAACTACTACTGTTTAGTGTTTTGTGATTGCGTCGAGTTGGTTGGCATCAAGCTTGCTAACCTGGTGACGAATGTGGCCATCTGAGCGGGCGCCGGAGCGCATTACTGAATGAAAGCCGACCAATTCTCTTTCGGATCCGCCGAGACGGGGGTGCTCAACCGCATCCCCCCGGGGTTGCACTATTTGTCAGCCAGGCTGGCGGCGCGCGACACCAACGGCGAGTTTCTTTCGGTCCTGACGGGCCACGAATCAGATGCGGAATTGCGCGCCATCGCCCTCCAATTTGTCGAAACCTGCCCGGTCGAATGCAGCCAGGCACATTGTCCCTTTCGGATTCTGGGCAACCTTTATCATGTTTCCTCCCGGGCGCTGATCAACAGCATGAGCCGCAACGGGCTGGTGAGCCTCTTTGAATCCGGTGCGGAAACGCGGGAGTGCCCGCTCCGGTCGCCGGCCGTTTTGAGTTTGAACGGCGTCGATTAATTCGTCCGGGAGAACCAAAGGCAGTCTCCGGAACGGGACGCGGGCGACTTGGCTACTGCAACGGCGTGCGGGTGTCGCGCAGGAAGCGCACGTGGCCATCCAGGAACACCCGGCAACGGCCGCCGCTGTGAATGGTGCGGCCCTTGAGCGCGGGGTCCACGGTTGTGGCGCCAGTCGGCGTGTTCGGATAATAGGGATCCACCACCAGTTCAACGTCAGCCGGCCCATAAATCGGCCCGACCGTTGCGTCGTTGGCCGATTGCAGATCGGCCATCGCCTGGGTTGCCGATTTGGTCCAAAAATCCTCCAGCATGGTGGTGGCACTGAGGTCGTCGATGCGATCAAACCGCCACGCCCAATAACGGCAAACGACGGCGTTGGTGGCGGCGGAAGTGGCCTGGGCGGATTCCATGGCGTTGCCGGTGGCGGAGTTGACCGCCGCGGGACAGGACCAAAGCGCAAAATTCGGGAGGATATTCTGAAACGTGGTGGCTGCCCACCCCGCCCGCGGATCCGATGGCGGCCAACTGGTCCAGGGGCGATAGCCTCCCGGCAGGCTCGATTTCAAGGGACGCTCGTCGAAGAAATGGTCGTTGTTGTCGTTGAGATAAATGCTGAAGCCGAGGCCGATCTGCCGGAGGTTGGAGAGGCAGGTGGATTCCTGGCCTTTTTGTTTGGCGCGGGCCAGGGCGGGCAGCAGCAGCGCCGCGAGAATCGCGATGATCGCAATGACGATCAGCAATTCTATCAACGTGAAAGCGGTGTGGCGCAGCTTGGCCGGCGATCGCAACCTCATCTTGCCCCCAGCATGCCTCACCCGGGACTGATTGTAAAATAATTGTATGAAAAGTATAAGGCCTTCGACTTCTGGTTGGGGGGCGCGGCCGTCCCGGCCGCTGAGGCGTGCGGGCGTTGCGGCCGTTGGACCGTTGAGCGAGTCGTGATCGAGCGGTCGTTCGTTGCGGGGCGTGGGGTTGGGTGGCACCGCGATCAGAATCGCGTCGCCGCGGCCGGGACGGCCGCGGACGTGCGCCCGTCCCGGGCGCTGAGCCGGGCGGGCGTCGCGGCCGCTGGCACATCGAGTGGCGGGTGCTGGGGCGGCCTTGCGTTTCGCAACGTTTTTGTGGGGAGACGCTTGGTTCGGAATCGCGTCGCCGCGGCCGGGACGGCCGCGCGCCGGGCCGTCCGCGGGTGCTGAGGCGGGGTTTTGAGCCAGCCATCACCTGGACCGAAGGCTTCGAAACGAACGGCTGCTTTATCACGCTGAGCTGAGATTTCACACGGCCGCAACGCTTGTACGTTTCAGCAGCCGCCACGTAGGAACGCGTTCGCGCCCGGGCATGGGTACGCCCCGGTGAACGTGTGGAAAATCCGGCTGCGGTGGCTCGCGGTGCTCAAATGCCACCGAAGCGGCGATGGCGGCGGGCGTATTCCTCGAGGGCGGCGAAAAAGTGCGGCCGGCGGAAGTCCGGCCAAAACGTGGGGGTGATGACCAGCTCGGCATAGCTGATCTGCCAGAGCAGGAAATTGCTGACCCGCATTTCGCCGCTGGTGCGAATGAGCAGGTCCGGATCCGGCACGTTGCGGGTCCACAGGTGGTCCGAGATGATCTTTTCGGTGATGTCGGCGGGATCGAGTTTGCCGGATTTGGCCTTTTGCGCGATTTGCCGGACGGCCTCCACGATTTCGATGCGGCTGCTGTAGCTCAACGCCATGATCAGGGTCAGGCCGTTGTTCTTGGACAGGGTGGCCATGCTTCTTTGCAGGTGTTCCTGCACATGGTCGGGGAGACGGTGGATTTGGCCGATGACTTCGAGCCGGACATTGTTCTTGTTCAGGTCCTTCGTCTCGCTCTTGAGGTAGTGGACGAGATATTTCATCAGGGCGTCCACCTCGTCCTTGGGCCGGTTCCAATTCTCGGCCGAGAAAGCGTAGAGGGTGAGGTACTTGATGCCGAGTTCGCCGGCGGTGCGGATGATTTCGCGGGCGGAATCGGCGCCGCGTCGGTGTCCTTCGATGCGTGGCAAATGGCGGGCCTTGGCCCAGCGGCCGTTGCCATCCATGATCACCGCCACGTGGCGGGGCAGGTTGGCGGCGGCCTCGGCGCTCAGGGGGGCGATGGTCACACAAAGATGGTCTGTTCGCGGCCGGGCCCGACCGACGCGATGAACAGCCGGGCGTTGCTGAGGTCGGCAATGGCCTTGGCGTAGGCACGGGCCTTGGCGGGCAATTGCTTGAAGGTGCGGCACTTTACGGTGGGCGCCTGCCAGCCTTCAAATTCCACGTAAACCGGGGTGCAGCCGGCGAGCACCTGCACGTCGTTCGGTATGTAATCGTACTGCGTCTTCCCCCGGCGGTAGGCCACGCAAACCTTGATGCTCTCCACGGTGTCCAAGCCGTCCAGATTGGTGATGGCCAGGTCATCGATGCCGTTGACCATGGTGGCGTGGCGGGTGGCCACGGCGTCGAACCAACCGCAGCGCCGGGGGCGGCCGGTGGTGGCGCCGAATTCGCGGCCCATGTTGTGCAAGAGATCGGAAATCTCCGGATTTTCCGTGGGCAGGGGGCCTTCGCCCACGCGGGTGGTGTAGGCTTTCATCACGCCCACGACGCGATCCATCCGGTGCGGCGGCACGCCGGAACCGGTGCAGGCGCCGCCGGCCGTGGTGTTGGACGAGGTCACGAACGGGTAGGTGCCGTGGTCGATATCCAGGAACGTGCCCTGCGCACCCTCGAACAGGATGTCCGCGCCGGCGCGCATTTGGTCGTGGAGCAGGACGACGGTGTTTTGGACGAACGGCTTGAGTTGCTGCCCCGCCCGGTCGTATTCGGCAAAGACCGACTTAAATGAGAGCGGCTTGGCGCCGAGCGATTTGAGAACCGCATTGTTTTCCTTGATGCGGTCGGCCAGCTTCGCCGCGAGCTTGGCGGAATCGATGAGTTCATTGACGCGCAGGCCGACGCGTGCGGCCTTGTCGCCGTAGGCGGGGCCGATGCCGCGCTTGGTGGTGCCAATCTTGTTCTCGCCCTTGAGCTGCTCCCGGGCGCCGTCGAGTTCGCGATGGTAGGGCAGCACCACGTGGGCGGTTTCACTCAGCGCGAAGTTCTTGGGCGTCACCTTGATGCCATGCTGGCGAAGCCCAGCCATCTCGCTGACGAGGCCGACCGGGTCGCAGACCACGCCGTTGCCAATGACGCACAGCTTGTTCTTGCGCAGGATGCCGGAGGGGATGAGGTGCAGGACGGATTTTTTTCCGTTGACCATGACCGTGTGGCCGGCGTTGTTGCCGCCGGCGTAGCGAACGACGACATCCGCCTGCTCGGTGAGCACGTCAATGATCTTGCCTTTGCCTTCGTCGCCCCATTGGGCGCCAACGAGAATGGTGTTTGCCATAATAATGTTTGCGACCGCGCCGCCCGGTATTCACAATAAAAATCCCCGGATGCATATCCGGGGCAAAGCAGCGGGGTCTTTGCCGCAAGACATTAGAAAATCGGTGGAATCCTGTCAATTCAATCAAAAGTCAATCCGGCCACATTCGGCCGTTTTCTTTGGATTGCAATCAAGCCCGGCTCGCCTTAACTTGGCCGTGAATTTGCTGAATTAAATCGGAAATGTCGATGTCAACGGCCCTTAACCCCGGAGAAGAAGCTCAATTGCAACAGACAATTGAGATGTTCGAGGTCATTGTTCAATCGCAACCGAGTGATACCCAATCCCTTGAGATTTTAAAAGAGGCTTATTTCAAGCTCGGTCGGGAAGAGGATCTGGTGGGCACTTCCAAACGGATTGCGCAGGCGTACTTGCAGCAGGGGCAGCTTTCCTCGGCGATTCTGGAATACGAGACGATTTTGCAACGGCGACCGGAGGATGCGGACGTCCGGGCGGCGCTAAAACAGATCGAAGATCGCGCGAGCAGTGCCGCGGTGCAGAACGCGGCGGAAGCGGCGGCTCTCCCGTCCGTCAGTGATACCACCCAGATCCGGCGCCGGGCGAAGTCGCTGACCGTACCGAGCGAGGAAGTGGACGACGGGCGCAAGTCGATGTACAAGATTTACGTCGAGAGCAGGCTCATCACCGCCGGCGATTTTGATTTGTGCTGGCAAACCCCGGACTTGACCACCCCGCCTGCGGACGTGGTGGAACCATTTGTCCAGAAGCTCCATGAAAAAGGGGTTTATCCGGTCGATAAGTCGCTGCGGTTATTGTCCGACAAGTCGCGGCTGGCTTATCTGCCGATGGATCGTTATGACCTGGACATCGATTTGGCGCGCGGGTTTCCGGCGGATATTTGCCGTCGCTGGTGCGTGCTGCCTTTTGACCGGATGAGCAAATCGATTCTGGTGGCCACGGCCAATCCCTTCAACCAGCAGGCGGCCAAGGAACTGGCGGGTGCCACCACGCACCGGCTGCTCTGGTATGTGGCGCCGCCCCAGGAACTGGTCAGCAATCTGCGCAAAGCGTTCCGCTGATTATGGCCAAGATCAAGTCATTCGCCGAACGCATCGCCGACGCCTTGGTGGAGGACGGTTTGCTGAGTGCCAACCAGATTGAGGAGCTCTTGGAGCGGCAACGCAAGGAAGGCGCCCGCCTGGTCAAGTTGCTGGTGGACAAAGACCGGCAATACGTCAGCCCGGATGACTTGGCGGTCTGCATGGGACGCGTGCTGAATGTTTCGCCCATCAACCTGGCCCGGGTCACGATCATGCCGGACGTGGTGGATCTGGTCCCGCGGGACCTGGCCCATACCCACAAGGTGGTGCCCGTCAGCCGGCTGGATAACAAGTTGTTCCTGGCCATGGCCGATCCGCTCAACGTGCTGGCGATCGACGACGTCCGGCGGATCACCAAGCTCGAAATCGCCCCGCTGATCGCTTCGGAAAAAGCCATCATCGAAAAGCTCAACAGCTTTGATGCTGCGAAAAGCGGTTCGATGGAGGACATCATCCAGGACGCGGAGAAGAAGCGCGAAGCCGAAGCGGATGCCACCACGCTGGAGACCGTCAAGGAAATCTCCGAGGAGATGAACCTGGACCAGTTGGCCGCGTCCAGCGAGGAGGCCCCGGTCATCAAGCTGGCCAATCTCATCATTCTCCAGGCGATCAAGGACCGGGCGAGTGACATACACCTCGAGCCGTTTGAGAAGTCGATGCGCTTGCGCTATCGCATCGACGGCGTGCTGATGGATGCCACGCCGCCACCCAAGCAGATGCAACTGGCGCTGGCCTCGCGGCTCAAGATCATGAGCAACCTGGACATCGCCGAACGGCGCCTGCCCCAGGACGGTCGTATGCGGGTGAAGGTGGGCGGCAAGGACTTCGATTTGCGCGTGTCGTCGTTGCCCACGGTCCATGGTGAAAAAATCGTGCTGCGCGTGCTGGACAAGGGCAATCTCTCCGCCAGCATCGACAAGTTGGGGCTGGACGAAGCCACCTTCCGGCAATTCAAGGCGGCCATCGATGCGCCGCACGGGTTGATTTTGGTGACCGGTCCCACCGGTTCCGGCAAGACCACCACGCTGTACTCCGCGCTCAACGAGCTGAACAATCCCACCTGGAACATCGTCACGGTGGAAGACCCGGTTGAATTTCAGATTCCGGGCATCAACCAGGTGCCCACCAAGAAGGAAATCGGCCTCACGTTTGCCAACGCGTTGCGATCCATTCTGCGGCAGGACCCGGACATCATCATGATCGGGGAAATCCGCGACACGGAAACGGCGGAAATTGCGATTGAGGCGGCGTTGACCGGCCATCAGGTGCTCTCCACGATGCACTGTAACGACGCGCCCGGCGCTATTGCGCGGTTGGACGACATGGGCATAGCCCCGTTTTTGATTTCCTCCTCCGTCATACTGTCCTGTGCCCAGCGTCTGATGCGCCGCATCTGTTCGCATTGCAAGGAGCCGGTGAATTATCCGACCCGGATGTTTGAGGATCTGGGCATTGATCCGGCCATGTTCAACGGCGTGCAGCTTTTCCGCGGGCGCGGCTGCGACCGCTGCAAGAACTCCGGCTATGCCGGCCGTATGGCGATCATCGAAGTGATGCCCATCAGCGACCAGATTCGGAAAATGATCATTTCGCGCGCGAGCACGCGGGAGATGGGCAAGACGGCCATCAATCAAGGCATGAAGACGCTACGCATGGTGGGCTTGGATCGCGCGCGCGACGGTATTTCCACGCTCGAACAGGTGATGGTCACCACGTCCGGACTCTGAGGGGGAAGGACTTCGCAGCGGCCCTATTGCTTGGGCAGGCTTTGTCATTCCGTCAAGGCTGGTAGAGAAAATACATCAAGCCGGCATGCAGCTTGGGCGCCTCCGTGTCGAGCTGGAGTTTGATGTCATGCGCCTGGCTGCTCTGGCCGAACATGGAAAGGAAATCCGAGAGATCGTAGTGCTCGCGATACTCCACCAAATTGCAGTCATCGAGGTGGGAGATCTTCAGTGCGCGGTCCACGGTGTCGTCGAAATTGCCCAGTTCATCCACGAAACCATGTTCCAAGGCTTCCCGGCCGGAAACCACGCGGCCATCGGCGAACGCGAGCCAATTGGTGGCCAGCTCGCGGCCTTCATTCTTGTTTTGTTCATGGGCGGCGCTGCGGCCTTCGCGCACCACGTTGGTGAACTGGCCGTAAGTCTCGTTGATCAGGCTCTGGACCATGGCGTGTTCTTCCGGCGGCACCTCGTTGGTGGCCCGTTCGCCGCTCAACATGTCCTTGAACCGACCGCTCTTGTAGGTCGTCGGCTCAATGCCCACCTTGTCCATCAACCCGCGATAATTCCAGCCGTGCATGATCACGCCGATACTGCCCGTAAGGGTGAGTTCGTTGGCCACTATCCAGCGGCAGCCCGACGAAATGTAATAGCCGCCCGAGGCCGCCAGACTGCCCATGGAGCAGATGACCGGCTTGCCCTTATGGCCGTCCTTGCCGCGTCCGGCCCCGTCGTTGTCCTGGAAATCGCGGATGGCCCGGTAGATTTCATCCGAGGCCAGCACTTCGCCTCCGGGGGAATCCACCTTCAGGATCACGGCCTTGACCCGGCGATCATCCGCAGCCCGATCCAACTGCGCCTGGATCACGTCCACCATGTTGTTGCCGTTTTCCCCGCGTTCGTGGCTGGTGATGATGCCATCCACGGTAATGACCGCGATTTTGTTGGCTGAATGGTTGTCTTCCAGCACACATTCATCCAGCCGGGGGCCGACATTGCGGGTGCTGCTGAAGGCTTCCGTATGGAGGCCGCGTTTGAAATTGAAGGTGTTGGTGACCAGTTGGGTCAGGTTGCCAAACAGGCTGAACACCAGGAGGATGATCAGGATGATGGCGGCAACCATCCAGCCCCGGCTGCGGCGTGGCTGCGGCGCCTGGGGTGGCGTGATGAGCGGCGGCGGTGGCGGGGGGAGTGCGGGCGGCGGCACCGGCGGCGGCACAAATTCAGGCTGACTAGGCGTCGTTTCCATAGCAGGCGCACACTAACCCAAAGCCGGCCCACCGGCAAGACGGTTTCCAAAATTGAACCCTGCGCGCCAACCATTAGCACGCGTGGTGCCAGGAAATTTGCCAACGCGGGGAGAGCCAGACGTTGGTTGGTTCCAGCGGAACCGATGACGATAGCCCGCCTTTTCAAAGACGGGTTCCGGTCGCGAAAATCCGTCCCGTCCCGGCGGGAACGATTGGCGGGCGTCGGTTGGTTCCAGCGGAACCGATGAAACTAGCCCGCATTTTTAAATGCGGGTCCGGGTAGCGTGAGGCGATTCCGTCCCGGCGGGACGGCTGGCCGGTTTTCCCCCTCCGCAACCGCCCGCCTTCAACCGTCCCTCCGGGACGGAACCGTCTCCCGCGACCGCAACCCGCATTTAAAACTGCGGGCTTATCGGCCGCCGCTCCGCGGCTTCGAAGCGCACACCACTATTCACTGGGAGCGACGGCGGCGGCGAAGGTTGCCGGGGAGCGACGGGCGGGTTGGGACCATGCACGGAAATAGGGGGCCACACTTCGGCGCGCTGAAAGCGCCATGACATGACAGCTCAGGGTAACGTCGGAGATAAGCCCTGCGAAATCCAAGCGCCCGCGCCAAATCGAGATGACCAGGCCTGCAAAAAAGATCACCATATGATTAACCAACCCATGCATGACCGCCAGTTGTTACCCGGAAGCCGCACATTTCAAGTCTTCCTGGAATGCGAGCAGCAAAATGACTGAGCAGCAAAATGACTGAGCAGCAAAATGACTGAGCAGCAAAATGACTTGCAAATTCATTGAGCAGGAAGAAAATCTCCCAAAAGGCCCACGCTGTTTTTGGGCAAGCAACCATATGGGAAATATCAATTTATGTATTTTCCCTCGCCAATACGTTACGACAATCAAACCTTTTACCGCCGTTGCGGAAAGTCCGGGCTTAAGCTGCCGTTGATTTCACTTGGCCTGTGGCATAATTTCGGCGGCACCGATTCATTTGAAAATGGCCGTGCCATTGTCCGCCGCGCCTTCGATCTCGGCATCACGCATTTTGATCTGGCCAACAATTACGGCCCGCCCTACGGCTCGGCGGAGGAAACCTTTGGCCGTTTGCTACAGCTCGACCTGGGGTCGTATCGCGATGAATTGATCGTATCCACGAAGGCCGGTTACGATATGTGGCCGGGACCTTATGGCAATTGGGGTTCGCGCAAATACCTGCTGGCCTCCCTTGACCAATCCTTGCGCCGAATGGGATTGGACTATGTTGACATTTTTTATCATCACCGGCCCGATCCAGAAACTCCCTTGGAGGAGACCGCCGGCGCCTTGGCACAGGCCGTGCGCAGCGGCAAGGCGCTTTACGCCGGGGTCTCGAATTATTCACCCGAACAAACGGCGCGCATCGCGACGCTGTTGCGCGAGCTCGGCACGCCCTGTCTCATCCACCAACCGAAATACAACATGTTTGACCGCACGCCGGAACGCGGCTTGTTCGAGGTCTTGTTGAAAGAAGGCATTGGCAGTATTGCTTTTTGTCCGCTGGCGCAAGGCCTGCTGACGAACCGCTATTTTGCCGGCATTCCGGCGGACGCGCGGGCCGCGCGCGATCCGCGTTTTCTGAAGCCGGACCACATTACCGGGCAAAAGAAAGCGCAGCTACGTTCACTTGATACGGTCGCCCGACAACGCGGCCAGTCGCTCGCGCAAATGGCGCTGGCTTGGCTGTTGCGCCAGCCTGCCGTTACCACGGCGCTCATCGGTGCAAGCAAGCCGGAGCAAATTGAAGAGAACGTTGCCGCGGTTAAAAACCTGGATTTCAGCGCCGATGAACTGGCGCAGATTGAAAAAATCTTGACGAGTTAACCTGTACAAGTGGGGGAAATTTACAATGAAACCGAACGCCTTAAAGGGGGCAGTTAATCATGCCGCTGACTTGGCACGCCGGTCGTTTGGGCCCGGGCAACCCGGGGTATCTGCTTGGCTGTTAAGCCGCGAAATCCGCGCTCCCGCGCCAAATCGAAATGACTAGGTCTGCAAACAATATAGCAATAATATTAACTGACCCGTTTACGTCCCCCTTTAGGACCCCTTTACTACAGGCTGTTAAATAGGGGCTGAGCTGTCACAAAGCACCATATATGCAATAAATGAATCCAATGCCTTTGAATAACGATGATGAATTTGCTAATTTCATTCAGCAATTAGATTTATATTATGAAGAAATTGACCAGCCGATGGTTGACTTAATTATTAGTAAATCGGACAATCGTGACTGGTGTGAAAAAGTAATTAAGTATTTAATGATTAATTGCGGTCGCGTTACTGAAATGAAGACGCCGCTTACTATTAGCATCCTTGGTTCCGTGTGTGAGAATCACAATCCGGATAACCCGCAAGCGATGGTTCAATTTATTCGTGATAAGCTCACGGAATTAGCAGCGTCAGTTGATGAGGAGCGTACTCTGAGCAGTGACGAAAAACGTAATGGCACCTTTAGTGGCCACACGCTGATTTGGCTTTTGAAAGGCATCCGGACTCGCGAGGCTATTGAACTCATGGAGGAGCTATACAAAGATAACGAAACGAACGCATTCTCCTGGCCGATTAGCTTTTCCCTATCTTATATGAAGCAACGTTGTAAATGAGTCGCAGCGGGTCGTAAAGAGGGCGCTCCGAAAGGGGGCGGGCTTCACGAATGACACAAGGCAGATTATGTTGAGCAGATGTCTATTGGTTTTTCGTCGAG
>CAYTJG010000075.1:0-22719 GCA_964437865.1 uncultured Bifidobacteriaceae bacterium
GCCTCCGGCATAAAAATAACCATTAATGGTGTAGCTACCCGAATCGTTGGTGTTGCCGGATTCGTTGCCCCAGTACCAAGTCTCATCCACCGAGCCATCCGACACGCCGCCCCGGCTGGCAGCCGGCACGTCCTGCGTCGTTGGGCAGATTCTCAGTTTGTCGTTCCTGGCGTAATTGGGCCGCAAGACGTCCAACCAGATCGGACCGCTGCCGGGATATAAAAAGGTGGTCCCATTGTCGTTCACATACATGATTTCCGACAACCCCAACTGCCTGACGTTACTCAAACAGACTGTGTTCTGCGCCCGCTGCTTGGCGCGACTGAGGGCGGGCAACAGTAGAGACGCGAGAATCGCGATGATCGCGATGACCACCAGCAATTCTATCAAAGTAAAGGCACGCTGTACCTGCTCCCGTTCCATAAAAAGCCATTTGTCCTTCCGAGCTCGGATTTAAGCCGAACCAACTCCCAGCTCGCAATTTAATCGCCGCGATACGTTTGTCAACATTCCTCCGAAAAACCCAGGCGCTGGCCACTCCTGCCGCCGTCAGAAGTTGTTCGGTCAGAAAACGCATTCAGGCAACGTCTTTGACCTCAAAAGAGATTGACAAATGTGGTCAATCACACAAGATCGGGCGTCTGCCGCGCCATGAAAATTTACAGAATCAAGCACGTTTGAGGAGTAGATCATATGAACGTGAAAAATGTCTTAATTGCGGTAGTTGTCTGGGCGGCCGGCACAGCATTTTCGGAAGCGGCTGTTCCCGTCATCACCACCCCTCCCAGCAACCAAACTAATGTGGCGGGTACGACGGCGGTCTTTAGCGTGGCGGCAACCGGCAGCGCGCCGCTTGCCTACCAATGGACTTTTGACGGCGGCGCGATTCCCGCCGCGACGAATTCCGAGCTTACGCTTCCAGACGTCCAGCTTGACAACGCGGGCACCTACGCAGTCCTGGCCAGCAACGCCGACGGCACCACCAATAGCACGGCTGCCACCCTGACCGTTTATTCGGCTCCCGCATCGCTCTTTTTTGATGATTTCAGCGGGCCGGATCTGAATCCCATGTGGCAGACCAATTTGCCGGCTGCCTTTTGCGGCAGTCTTCTCAACGGCTATCCGACTCCGGCACTTTATGTCGGTGCCCCCAATTTTGGCTTTCAAACGCTGGACGGTTCCAGCGCAATTCGCCTGACGAATACGTTGGCACAGCTCAAACGCTGCGGCTGGAGTTCGGCCAGCAATTTCATCACCAGCGATTTTCGCTACGAAGTGCGGTTCAACACCATGGTCCAATCCGACGCCACCAGCATTGACGGCTTCCTTGAGATGTGGATCATCGACGCCACGAACAGCAGCCGGTATGACATCGTCTCGCCTTTCGGCGGCTGGTACAGCGCCTCCCCGTATTTCTTTGTGGGCAGCACGATTGATGGCACCTATATGGAATCCCGGCTGGCGGACACCAACAACATGTGGTATCGGCTGGTTTTGCAGGGGGCTCCTGGGCAAAACATGCAAGCCTTACTGTTGAGCGACAGCGGCACCGAGTTGGCCGGCTCCACGTTGGCGCACGGGGCTGGCGCTTATGGTTCGGGCTTCCGGATTGCTTTGTCGCAGGTCATTGGCGGTGCCGGTTCGCGGTATCCGGTGGACGTGGCAGTCGATTATGCCAAGCTCACCTCCGGCTTTGCGCCGGTGATCACGACACAACCCACGAATGAGGCGGTGGCGGCGGGTGGCTCGGTCGTTTTCAACGTCGCGGCTAGCGGTTCAGGAATACTGACCTATCAATGGAGCCATAGTGGCACCGCGATCAACGGGGCGACCAATTCCAGCCTGATGCTAACCAACGTGCAGGCCGGTCAAGCGGGACTTTACGCGGTGGAAGTCGCCAATGGTTATGGGGCTGCGTTCGGTACCAATGCCGTTTTGACCGTGCAGACGTCGCCGTAACAAGCCAACCGGCAAGCCAAACCTCTACCTTGGCTCAGCCAATCCACAGGCCCTCCAGCCGCACCTGCAGGCCATCGGGACTGCGATTCATGAAGTTCACCAAACCGCTGTGCCGCCATTGCAGCATGCACATGCGCGGCTGAAAGAAGTAACGCAGGCCGATTTTTATATCCACGCGACTCTGCGTGATCAGCCCCTCGTATCCTTCCGCAATGTAATAGCCGAGGTCCTTGAACCCCTTTTGCCGCGGATTCAGCGGACCGGTCACGCACCAGACAATCACCCCCGTGCGCGGATCCACCTGCATGACCACACCACAATGGGTGATGGGACAACCACAGGACATCCCCAGCGGCCGCCCAATGAGAATATCCCCGATCTGGATGTTCATTTCGCGGGTCAGCATCGGGTTGTGCGGCAGCATGATCTCGCGGGGGCCGGGGTCCTCGGGAAAATGTTCGAGATAAAAATCGAAGCCTCGCCCCAGCGTGTCTTGCCAGGTGGGCGCGGATTGCGACTGGGCCCGGCTTTGCTCGGGCGCCAACGCGCAACTGCCGCAGGCAGCGGCCGGCACGGCCACGGCTGCGACCGGCGCCGCCGCCGTTGCCGGCTGAAGGGGCTTCGCGCCGGACACCAGATCCGGCGACAGGTGGATGCAGCGTTCAATCACCGCGGGATCGGTTTGCAACCTTTCGGCCAGTTCCGCGCAGGTGCGAGCACCGCACAAACCGCAGTTCAGTCCGGGAAGGTCGTTGACGGTGAATTTGGGGGTAGTTTCAGGCATGGCTAGTGGGGGTTGAAATCATCGCCGAACAACGCGAGGTAATCAGGTGCAGGCTTGCGGCTACACTGGGGAAGACCTTCAGAAAGCGGTCCACCTCGGCGGCGGTGTTAAAGCGCCCGAGCGAAATGCGCAGCGAACCCCGCGCGCGGAAGAAATCAAATCCCATCGCCCGCAGAACATAGGACGGTTCACCGGCATGATGCGCGCTGCAGGCGCTGCCACTCGACACTGCAATCCCGGCTTCGTCGAGGGCCAACAAAACTTTGATAGCTTCGCCCTCCTGCCCGGCCAGCCCCAGGCAAATGTGCCCCGGCAGTCGGCGATAACGGTGGCCGATCAAATAGACGTTTGGCAGCGCCTTGGCCAAGCCGTCGATCAGACGATCGCGCAGCTTCACCATGCGCGCCGCCTCCGCCGCCATCTCAGCCCCCGCGATGGCGGCGGCACATCCCAACCCCGCGATGCCCATGACATTCTCGGTGGCCGAGCGCAACCCTCCCTCCTGGCCGCCGCCCTGCACGACCGGACGCAACGCAACCCCCGCGCGCACATACAGTGCACCCACGCCTTTCGGACCGTGCAGTTTGTGCGCCGACAAGGAGAGCAAATCAATGGGCAAGTGTTTCACGTTCAACGGCAGCTTGCCCGCCGCTTGCACTGCGTCCGTGTGGAACAGGGCACCCGCCTCATGGGCGATGGCGGCCAATTCCTTGAGCGGCTGGAGGGTGCCCACCACGTTGTTGGCCGCCATGATCGAAACCAGGCCGGTATTCGGCCGCAAGGCCTTGCGCAAATCATCGGGATCCACGAGCCCATCACCGCCCACCGGCAGATAGGTGACCGCCCGGCCCCGCCGCTCCAGGTACCGGCACGGTTCCAGCACCGCGGGATGTTCAATGGAGCTGGTAATGACGTGAATTTCCCGACGGTCCGCCGCTGCCACCGCGCCGAACAAGGCCAGATTGTCCGCTTCGGTTCCGCTGCCGGTGAAAATAATCTCCGCCGGCGTGGCTCCCAGCAAATCGGCCGTTTGCTGCCGGGCCGCATCCACCGCCGCCCGCGCCTCCCGGCCGGCCCGATGCAAACTCGACGGGTTGCCGTAGATTTCCCCGACAAATGGCTGCATGGCCGCCGCCACCCGCGGATCCAGCGCCGTGGTGGCCGAATTGTCAAAGTAGATGCCCCCGTTCACCTTCACTCCCCCCGGTAGAACAGTTGGTTATCCAGCGCGCGCACCACACCGAAGTGCGCCTGCCAGCCGATTTCCTTTTTGCCCACGCATATCGTGCATGTGCCCACGGGCGGATTTCCGCGCAGCAGCAACGTGCCCTCCGCCTCCGGTTGCGCGGCGACACGGTCCACGAGCGGATCGATGCCGATGCCATACAACGCGTTGACTTCGCGGATGCGCACCTTGGGTGCCACATCCTGAATGCGGGCGCGAAACACTTCCCGCTCCGCCTGCGAAATCCGGTCAATCTTGGTCACCACGGCGATGTCCGCCAGCGACAACATCGGCCCCACCTTCAGCGGCAGATTCATCCCGCTGGTGGCTTCCAGCACCACGAGGCCCAGGCCGCCGTCCACATAGGGTGAACAGCGCAGGCACAAACCAGCGGTCTCCACGAACAAGATGTCGCTGCCCGCCTTGCGCGCCCATTGCAACGCGTCTCCCAGCACCATCACGTTACAGTGGTCCGGGCACAACTCCCCGGAATAGACCTTGCGCGTGGGAATGCCAAATTCCTCGGCCAGTTGCCGGTCTTCCTCGGCATATTGAACGTCGATTTTCAGGAACGCCGGCCGCGCCCCCCGGTCCTTCAATTTGCTGATCAGGTGCCGCAAAACCGCCGTTTTACCCGTGGTGGCCGGTCCGGCGCAAATCACCAGTTTCATACGAGCCCCTCCACCGTGGTCAGCCGCTCTCCCATCCGGATCTGGTCGCGCAGCCGGGACAGCGTGTCATCCAGCCGGCTGACCACCACCGCCACCTTCCGCTCCATCTCGTCGGTATGCAGTACCTGCGTGATGCGCCCGCCCTTCATCACCAGGCGGAAATCGGACAGGAGCGCGATGCGCGGGTCGTGGGTCACAAAGATGAAGATCTTGGAGTATTGCCGGAGCAATTCCAGGGCCCGCGTGCGATGAATGCCGGCATTCTCCACCTCGTCCAAGAGGACGATGGGGGTATTGCAAATGATGGTGGCATCGGCGATCAGCAACGCGCGCGTCTGTCCGCCGGAAAGTTCCGTCATCCGGCTCGCCAGCGAAATCGGCTCGCCGGTGAGCTGATTCGCAAAAGACAGCGTCTCCCCGATCGCGGAGGCTCGCTGGCTTTCCTCCGAACAGCGAATGCGGGCGTGCGTCTGCAAAAACTCGTTCACCGGCAGGTCGGAGAGAAACGTGGTGTGCTGCGTGATCAAGGCGATCGGGTTGCGGGACGGGTCATCCCGATATTCGGCCGGCGCCGGCGCGCCGTTGAACAGCACGCGCCGCCCAGTGGGTGTGTTCGCATTAGCGAACAGCTCGATGTCATTAATGAACGTCGTTTTGCCCGACCCGGTCGGTCCGACAATGCTCACCACGTCGCCCATGCGCAAATCAATGCGCAAGACCGGCTCCGGCTCGCCCCCGCGCCCATGGCCGCCGAAAATGGTAATAGTTTCAATCATATCATTGTTCTCCTATAGGCTTAGTAGTCTTTTGACCCAAAAAAAATCAAATCAGGCCACGTCCGCCAGCGAGGTCTGCTCCAGTTTGTCCGCCACAAAATCGCGGATTTCCTTGAAGACGCGCAACAGGCTCTTCTCCTTTTCGACCGGGGTGGACTCGTAGAAATACCGGCTCACCGAATCGGTGGGTGCCAGTGCCCCATCAAACAGACGAACAACTTCAGCCAGGGAAATTTTGGCCGGGGGCTTAGCCAACCGGTAGCCCCCGCGCTGACCCTTGACGCTACTCAGTAATTTGGCGCGCTTGAGCGCCAGCAGGATTTGTTCGAGGAATTTTGGCGGAATGCCCTGCGCCCGGGCAATGGTCTCCACCGATGCGACTTCGCCCGGCTTGCGTCGGGCCAGATAAACCAGGGCCAGCAAGGCATATTCGCTGCGCGAAGTGAGTTTCATACGGGGGGATCTATTACTAAATCCATCGGGATAGTAGGATAACTTGGCCCACCTTGTCAATGGTAAAATTTAATGAATGTTTCTGGAGGGGGTGAGACAAAATTCTGAAAACGCGGGGAAAACCCATAAAAATGCGGTTTGTGTGTCTATGAAACGCCTATACTCACGGTGACAACGGCCTTTTTCTGGGAGATGAAACGCAGGCTCAACAATAAACGCGGCTGGCAGCAGTTTCATTTTGTTTCGCCCTTACAGGGCTTGGTTTGCTTCGGGGGCGATTTACCCAGGGCGGCGCTCGCCGACTCGCTTTGCCCTGGGCTATCCTATTTTGCCCTTTCAGGGCAGAGGAAGAAATTTGTCTCACACCCGTTTCTGGATCAACCCGTGAGTTTCATCCCGACCGCAGCCACCGCTCACGCTCCGCCGGCGGCGAGCAACCGCTGTACTTCTTCGCCCGTCATCCGCAGGAGCACCCAGTCCTCCATCACCTTGGCGCCCAGCCCGCGGTAAAAACGCAAGGCATTCTCGTTCCAATCCAAGGCAGCCCATTCAAGCCGGTCGCCGCCGAGCTCCACGCCTGCCCGGGCCACCGCCTCCAGCAACGCACGGCCCAGGCCCCCTTGCCGAAAGGCCGGCCGCACATAGAGGTCTTCCAAATAAATTCCCGGCCGGCCCACGAACGTGGAGAAAGTGCGATAATAGATGGCGTAGCCTACGGCCACCCCCTCCACGCGCGCCACCAACGCGGCCGCCACCGGCCGCTCACCGAACAACGCGGCGCGCAACAGGCCGGCATCTGTTTTCACCTCGTGGGCCAGATGCTCAAACTCCGCCAGTTCGCGAATCAGCTCCACGATGGCCGGCACATCCGGTTCCGTGGCCGGCCCGATGACAAAAGAAGGCAGCTTCATTTAAAGTGCGGTCAGGAAGACGCCGTGATTGTGGAAACGGCGCTGCCCGCCCGCTCGGCGGCCATCTGGCGGCCGAGCATGTCGATCTTGACCTTCAACAATTCCCGATTCTCCTCGTTGCGGAGGGCCAGTTCTTTCTCCAGGGCTTGAATGCGCTCTTCATAAGTTCGCAGGCGCTGCTGCATGGGCATCTGCACCGCATCCAACCGCCGCACCAGAGCCGAAATTTCCTCCGTGGCCGCTTGTTGTGTCAGCAGCAGGTCGCGCCGCTGGGCAGCCAATTCCTGCTGCACCGCCTCGCGCACGACCTGCGAAACCTGCGATACAAGATTTGCCTGGGCGTTGCCAGCCAGCGGTGCCGCAACCGCCAGCGTCTGCTTCCGTTTCCGCAGCCGCCACACCACTCCTCCCGTCACCAGCAATGCCCCGACGAAAACGCCCGCCAACGACAGACCAAGCGCGTAGTGTCGACGACCGGCCGGCACCTCGGCTGGTGCCGTCTCCTTGACCAGGATTTCCCCAGACGCCGCCGGTGCCGGCGCAGTTGCCCTGACCGTCTCAGTCGCTGGCGATGGGCGTGGTGGCACCGCTGGCGGCGTCACGGCCGGCGGAGCGGCAACGACGGCCACCGAGGGCACTGCGGGCACTTCCTTTTTCAACGCTTCAGCCAAGGCAAACAATGCCGCCTGGGCCTTGGCATCAATGGCATCCCCCTGTCGTACGATGGTATCACCCGCATCCAAGTGATCCGACACCACCAACTGGTAAACGGCCGTTCCGCGGGTAAGCGTGGTCAGCGGCGCATCCGGCAGGCAATTCGGCCGGATGAACACGGCCAGTGCCCGCGCGAAAATTTGCTGCTGCGCTGGAAATTCGCGTCGAAACAGGGCCTGCGCATTGGACGCAGTCATGAGATTCGCCGCCGCCACCAATTGCCCTGCCTGCAGCGCCTCGAACGACAGTTTCTGATCGGGGTCGGTAACCGGAACCAACCGCACCATCCCGCCCACTGTCATCCCGGCCGGCAATGCATCCGGCCGCACATACCGGCCGGCGGCCCATTGGAGTTCCGCCAAGAGTTTTGTCCGGACCGCCCGGCCGTCCTTGCCACGAGCCCATTCTGCCGCCAATTCGTCCGAAACTGGAAAATCCGGATCCTCCACCCCGAATGCCGTCACCAGCCGGCCAAAATCCGCGGAGTTAATGATCGCCTCGTCCAGCGTCTCGGCATGAAATTCGTTCGTCATTTCCGCCAGAAACTGCCGGTGCCCGCGCTCAAACGTGGCCAGAAACTCGTAGGTCATCAGATTGGTGGCACCGGAAAAATTCCGGAAGATGGCGGGAAATTCGCGTGCCTTGGCCGACTTGAGTTCCGCCGTGGCAGCCGCGTCCACCACGTCCAAGGCCAACGGGGTGACGATATCCGTGTCGGCCACGTCGCCGATGCGGTAGGCGGTGAAATCCTTGGCCACCAGCGGCCAGCCGAACCCGGTCCAAAACAACAGCAGACAGAGATAAAGCGGCAGCTTCATGCGACCACCCCGCAGTCGAAGCGCGTGAACGCAGTCGTTCCGCAATTCATGGAATCAAACGGAGACTGTGTTTCACCAGGCAAAATAGGGGCGGCCGGCACGCTACGCATGGCCAAACAATAGGTTTTTGGCAATTCGAGTTCAACCAAGAACTACCCTCCCGCCGGCACATTCTTTCCGGCTCGCCACGGGGTTATCCGATTTAAGTACGCGGCAACGAACGCAGCACCCGAGCCAGCACCTCGAGTTCCTGCCGTGTGTTGTAAAACGCCAGGGACGGGCGGACCGTGCTCTCCAAGCCGAAATGGCGAACCGCCGGTTGGGCGCAATGGTGACCGGCCCGTACCGCAATGCCGTGCTGGTCCAGATACCGGGCGATATTCTCGTTGGATCGGCCGGGAATCACGAACGACAGAACACTAGCCTTGTTCGGTGCGGTGCCGATGGGCAACAACCCGGGAACCGTGGCCAACAACTGGGCACCGTATTCCACCAAGGTATGCTCGTAGGCGGCGATGGCCGGGAGGCCCAATTGCAGCAAATAATCGATGGCGGCCCCGAGGCCCACCACGCCGGCAATATCGGGCGTGCCTGCCTCGAATTTCTCCGGCGCATGCTGATAAACCGTTTTCTCAAAACGCACATCCTTGATCATGTGTCCACCGCCCTGCCACGGCGGCATGGCCTCCAGCAAGGGCGCCTTGCCATACAACACGCCGATGCCCGTGGGGCCCAAAACCTTGTGCCCGGAAAAGGCATAAAAATCCGCATCCAGGGCATTCACGTTCACCGGCAAATGCGGTGTCGATTGCGCGCCATCGACCAGGACCGGCACCCCGCGCCCGTGGGCCAGGGCAATGATCTGTTCCACCGGGTTGAGCGTTCCCAGCGCGTTGGAAACATGGGTGACCGACACAAATTTGGTGCGCGGCCCCAGCAGTTTCACATATTCCTCCAGGATCAGTTCGCCCCGTCCATCAATCGGTATCACGCGCAATTTGGCGCCCACCTGCCCGGCCAGCAATTGCCACGGAACGATGTTGGCGTGGTGCTCCAACTCGCTCACGATGATCTCATCGCCGGGCCCGATGTTCTTCCGGCCATGGGTTTGCGCCACCAGATTGATGGCCTCCGTGGTGCCGCGAACGAAAATAATCTCCTTGGCATCCGCGGCGCCGAGAAATTTGCGAACCTTTTCCCGTCCCCCTTCAAACAGGTCGGTGGAGCGTTCCGCCAAGGCGTGGGCGGCCCGGTGGATGTTGGAGTTATCGCGGGCGTAAAACTGCGCAGTCGCGTCGATGACGGCCTGCGGCTTGTGCGTGGTTGCCGCATTATCGAACCAGATGAGCGGCTTACCATGGACCAACTGGTGCAGGGCGGGAAAGTCGCGGCGCACGCCGTCGAGGTCGAACGCCGGAACCGGTACACTATTGTCTGACCGGGCGGGGCAAGCGGAGTGCGGTTGGGCCGCGCCCGGTCCGCCACGTAGGAAATAATACTCCGTGGCGGGCGCCTCGCCAGCCGAGGGCACCCCCCGAAATCCATTCGTCTGTCTCAGCCGGGCGTCGGACTGGGTCTGTCGCGGATCATAACTGCCGTCACAACGGGGCTCGCCATAGGCATAACTTTCGTCGGATTCCGGCGCGTGGGCGCCGCTGGTAAGCGTTTCCGCCGCCGGTTGCGCGGGGATCGGCTGCGCTCCGGGATGCACTGGCGGCAAGGCAGAGGGGGTACTGCTGCTCGACCCCCCCGGCACGACCGGGGCCGCCAGCGGTTCAACCGCCGACGCTTCGCCGGACCGCGTAAAACCCGAAAAGGCCTCGGCCACCAACTCTTTTATGAGATGGTCATGAGACGATTCGGCGGGCAACGCGGCGATGGCCGGCGCCGGCAAGCCGTCATTTCCAGTTGTACTCATGGTAGTTATTGACGACGACGTTATCCAACCGGGCAATGGCGTCAGTGGTCAACACACTGGCTGAAAAGTAGCGGGTGACCAGGTGTGAAGCGATGGAATGTTCGTTGGTGCCCATGTAGCGCACGGACAGGCCGGGCTCCACCTCGCCGGTAACGCCGGCCTTTTGCAACCCGACCACGCCCTGCTCCGCCTCCCCCACCCGCAACAACAGAATGGTGGTGGCATTGTTCTTGACCTCCAACTTGTTCGTGGGAATCAACGGCACGCCGCGCCAGGTGAGGAACGGGCTGCCAAAAAGCGAAACCGTGGGCGGCGGCACGCCGCGCCGGGTGCATTCCCGGCCAAAGGCCAGGATGGCTCGCGGGTGAGCCAGGAAAAACGCCGGTTTTTTCCAAACCAGGCCCAGCAACTCGTCCAAATCGTCCGGCGTGGGCGATCCCTTGCGCGCCTTGATCGTTTGTGTTCCCACCACTTCCTTGAGCAGCCCGAAATCCGGGTGGTTGATCAGCTCCCATTCCTCCCTTTCCCGGACGGCCTCAACCGTCAAGCGAATCTGCTCGCGCAACTGGTCAATCTTGTTGCTGTAAAGATCCGTCACGCGGGTATGCGTGTGCAGCACGGTTTGGATCGTGCTCAAGTGATACTCCCGCGGGTCCTCGTCATAATCCACAAAAGTCGCGGGCAACTTTGGCTCGCCCCCATCCACGGTGAGCAGGTCCACCTTGACTTCGTCAAATTCATTCGCCGGCTTGCCCTTGCCCGCCTTGGCCACGCGGTTGACACGGTAGACGCCGCCGTCCACATCCACCCACGGCAACAGCTTGAGCAGCCAACGGGGGGTGATTTCCGTGTACTGCGGTACGGTGACGGTGGCGGTGGCGAGGTTGCGCGCGGCAGCGGCGCTGACACTTAGTTGGACTTCATTGCTCATGATGTTTCAGTTGGTTTGGGGTTGGAGATGATCCCCTGTGATTTGGGTTAAGAATGAATGTGAAGCCGGCCCCGGCAACAAACCGCCACCCCATGAAAGCTGGGCAGATTCCAGCGACCGCATTGGCACCCGGACACGACTCGACATGAATAGAGTTTATCTTTCACGGGAGCTTCCAGCGGTCCAGTCAGCACCTGCAAGGGTTATGTTGAAGTGGCGTTGTCGCCTGCTGAAGATATTAGAAGAAGGCCACGGGTTGTCAACCACGGCCAGCTTTTTTAGACAACGTCGCACTGTGACCAAAGCAGTGCGCGGCGGGGCGGCCTTTCGTTGCAGATATCTCTGGCAAGTGCTGCCCGGTTCAAAATCACGTCTCAGCGGCCGAGGACGGCCGCGGACCGACGGTTACGAAGAGGGCTGCTCACCTGCGACTACCGGCCGGCGCGCCCGACCCCATCGGTCCGCCAACAGGCCGTTCACGAAGATTTGCAGCGGGTGGTACATCATGATCGGCAACAAGATCAGGGAAATCTGGCTGCCGGCGCCAAAAATCAGCATGGCCAGCGGCACGCCCATCGCCAGGGTTTTCTTCACGGAACAAAAATAGGCGCTGATCAGATCCTCGCGCGAGAGTCGGCAGGCCCGGCAGGTGCCATAAATCAACCACGACATGAAAACGAACAGCAGCAGCACGCACAGCAGCAGTTTGAACGTGGTGCCGCCGCCATGCTCCTGCCAGACTTTCTCCACAAAGGAATCGCAAAACGCGCTGTAAACCATGAATACGATGACCGTATTGCTGATGCGCGCCACCCATGCCTTTTCCCGATCGATCCACTCGTAAACCCAATGCCGCAAAACCATGCCCACCGCAAACGGCAGCAGCGTCAGCAGCATGATCTTCAGCATCAGCGGCCCCAGCGCCGCCGACTGGCCGGTGGTCTGCATCAATTCATGTACCAGCAAGGGGGTGAGCACCACGCCGATGATATTGGACAACGCCGCGTTGAACAGGGCGCCGGCCGTATTGCCGTGCGCCACCGACGTGAGCACCACGGAGGTGGAAATCGTCGAGGGCAGCACGCACAGATACAGCAGGCCCTGCCGGATCGGCGCCGGTTCGGCAACCCAAACCCATGGAACCATCCAATAAGCCAGCAGGCCGACGATGGGAAAAACAATGAAGGTGAAACTCTGAATGATGAGGTGCAGTTTCCAATTGCCGGCGCCGCTCTTGATTTTTTCCAACGCCAGCGAGAGTCCCTGGAGGAAGAGAATCAGCGCAATGCCGGCATTATTGGCCAGATCGGCATGCAGACACCCGTGGCGCGAACCCGGGGCTGGGAAAAGAGAGGCCAGCACCACCGCCAACAACAGGCCCAGCAGAAAACCGTTGCGGCGAATCCAAATCGCGTAGTTCATTCAAATACTCAGGCGCCGCAATCGTGCTTCCCGGCGGGTCCATTTTCCATCACAGCTTCGGACAGTCGCGCATTCGAACCCGTCGCCGCGGCGGTCCGGCGATTCACCCCCATAATGATTCAAGCCGCTGCCTCGGGTCAAGTTGATGTGCAGCCAACCACTCGGCGTTCGACAGTTTGGACTGGTATTTGTGCCCGGAATCACAGAGCAAGGTCACGATGGTCTGGCCGCGGCCGCGCTCCCGCGCCAACCGCACAGCGCCAGCCAGATTAATCCCCGAGGAAAGCCCCAAATACAATCCCTCCTCCCGCAACAATTGCTGGACGATCGTAAAAGCCTCCTGGTCAGAGATGCGATAGGCGCAATCCACGGTGAGGCCGGCCAAATTCCGGGTCACCCGCGTCTGACCAATGCCCTCCGCTTCCGAGTCACCATCCGTGATCTCCGTGTGGCCGTGCGTGAACCACGACCACATGGCCGCGCCAAACGGGTCCGCGCAAACCACGGTCACCTGCGGATTTTTCTCCTTCAAATATAACGCGGTTCCCGCCAGGGAACCGCCGGTGCCCACCGCGGAAACGAAGGCGGAAACCTGTCCGGACGTCTGCTCCCAAATCTCTGGTCCCGTGCCGCGATAATGCGCCAGCCGGTTGGCCGGATTGTCGAATTGGTTGGCCCAATACCAGCCATTCTCCTCCGCCAAACGCTGCGCCACGCGAGAATAATTGCCCGGATCGCTGTACGGTTTCTCCGGCAAGGTAATCACTTCCGCCCCGAGCGCCTGCAACAGGGTGATTTTCTCGCGCGACTGCGTTTCCGGAATGACAATCACCGTCCGATAGCCTTTCGCGTGGCCGATCACCGTGAGACCGATGCCGGTATTGCCGGCGGTGCCCTCGACAATGGTGCCGCCCGGCTTCAACACTCCGCGTTCCTCCGCGTCCGTCAGAATACCCAAGGCCGCGCGGTCCTTGACCGAACCGCCCGGATTCAGGAACTCCGCCTTGCCCAGAATTTCACAGCCGGTCAGTTCCGAAAGGCGTCGCAGTCGGATCAACGGCGTGCGGCCAACATGTTGTTCAATTCCAAAATATCCTCGCGCACTCACAAAAGGCTCTTTCATTGGGCCCGCCTCCGCTTGGTCCGGTTGGCCGGCTTTGAGTTGTTGGGTCGGAACGGGCGTCGGTTGGAACCGTGGCCGGTCATCAATCACTTTCCTTGGGGCTTGAAGCGCAGGGACGAATCCATATTTTCATGAAGCAAGCGTATGGCGGCCACCAGCGCGGCAACTTCAGCCGGTGTGCCCACGAACTCCCCAGCGGCGTGAGCAGTGCCCGCGGCTCGCGCCCCCGCCTCCACCACCGGCGTCAACCCGGTATCCACCAGACCGGCCGCGAGGAAATGCCTTTGGAATAGGGCGAAGGCCTCGGCATCCGTTTTCGGCTGAACCCGTTGCGTAACGAGCAAGGCCCGGCAAGCCGCCAGAGCCGCCTCGTAGTACCGGCCGGCCTCCTGGGCCTCGCGTGCGTTAGCCAGATCCACTTCGATCAAATCAAACACGCCTGCGCCGCATTCCCCCTGACCGCGTCCGGTGAGGGAAAACAACGTCGCGGCATCCCAATCGCAATAAAAATCCTTGCCACTGGCGAGCGGCGGAACCACCTGGTGCCGGTTTAGGATTTCTTGCGCCACCCGCCGGCCCTCGCCATCCAGAAACTGATGAAAATCCTGGGCGGCCGGCGAGTCCTGCCAGGCGGCCAGCAATTCCCGGGCAAAGGCCGGTGCATGCTTGGCCGGCACAGCCCCGATGTTCACCCCAAAACGCGTGCGGCCTTCCCCCACCCGGCCGCCCAGTTGCACCGCATAATAAGGCGCGAGGTTCCCGCCCACCCGGCGAGCCGCGCCGGAAAAACCGAGACTGGCAATGGGGTGGCGGCCACAGGAATTCGGGCAGCCGCTGAGGTGGATCGAGAAATTGCCCAACCGGTCGAGGTCAACGGTGCTCCCGACCAGTTCTTTCCGCACCGCCTTGGCCAACCCGCGCGAAAGGCAAATGCCCAAGCGACACGTGGACGCACCGGCACACACCACTAAATTGCGCAACACAGGGGCCTCCGGTTCCGCCAAACCGAGCGCCGCAAGCTGTTCGTGCACCCGTGGCAGTTCGGCGGCAGTAAGCCAACGCAACGCAACATTCTGTGCCTGCGTGGCCCACAGCACGTGGTCGCCATGGGCCGTCAGCACATCCGCCAGCGGCGACGCCACGGCCGCCGGCAGATCCCCGAGCGCCAGTGGAATTTGCACGAGAAAATAGCCTGGCTGTAACTGCGGCGCCACGTTATGCGCCAACCACCGGTCGAAGGCGGGCGATTGCCCCGGCGGCACACCAGTCACGGGCTGGTCGGCCGGTTGCGGCAACGGACGGATCTGCAACGGCGCGATCCGCCCGGCGCGCAGGGCCGTCAACTCGGCCTCGTACAATTCGAGAAACTTCGGCAATCCGATCCGCTCCACCAGAAAACGCAATCGCGCCAGATGCTTGTTCTTGCGATCGCCATGCTGATCGAAAACTCGTTTGACGGCCTCGGCCACCAGAAACACGTCCGTGGCCGGAACAAACTCATGGAGCTGGCTCCCCAAGCGGCTCTTGCCCCCCATGCCCCCGGCCACATAAGCCGCAAAGCCTTCCACGCCATCCCGTTTGCGCGCGATAAAGCCGAGATCCTGAACCGTCGCGCCGGCACAATCCCGGGCGCACGCGGCAAAGGCGATCTTGTATTTGCGCGGCAACTGGAGGGAAACCGGATCCGCCAGCAATCGTTCCGTCGTGGCCACCGCGTAAGGCGTCACATCAAAAACCTGCTCCGCGCACACGCCCGAATCCACACAAGCCGTGATATTCCGCACGGTATTGCCGCCGCCACCCTTGGTGGAAAGTCCCACGTCGGCCAATGACCGTTGGACTGCCAAGACCGAATCCAACGGCACCCGGTGAATTTGGAATTCCTGCCGCGTGGTGACATGCAACAGGCCGTTGCCAAATTGAGCCGATACCTCGCCCAGCCGGCGCAAATGGCGCGGCAGCACCCCGCCGGCCGGAAAACGCACCCGCAACATGTAGGTGCCGCTTTCGCGTTGCTCGTAAACACCCAGCGGCACGCGCACACTCCGGAATTGCGCCTCGTTGATGGCGCCGTTTTTGAATTGCCCCACCACGCCGGCAAACTCGTTCAACTCTGTCTTCAGAGTTGTGCCAGTTTGGAAACTCCAGTCGTCCGCGTGCTTGATTTGATTACTCATATAACACTAATATGATCGTCTTTAACATAACCGCTTTTTCCACACCGTCAATGATCTAATGCGAGATTATATTGACATAAACACATGATAGTGCGAGCAATTGCGGTAATGTAAATGACAAGAAATGGGCAGCATGTTTCCAGCTTAATCACGATCTTATGAGTAGTCTTTTGGCTCCCTACCAGCGACCATCCGGTAGGGACCGATCGTCTAAGAATCCCACCAGACCACTGGAGGAAAGGCAGAAACAATAAAACCACCAAGGCGGACCGACCGGTTAAACGGAGGGCTCCTGGAAGAATAAGAAGATCAAACATGAAATCCGCTGACACCCAAAAGAGAAGCCAACGACGCCGCGAATACCGTCCAACGGTTTGCCTGACCACCCTGCTGCTGGCGGCCGGTCTCCCCGCGCTCGCCGACGACACTCAAACGCAACCAACCACGAACGCTCCCAGCGCCGCAGCCTCTTCCACCACCCAACCGGCGGAAAAGGGCGATCCGCTGCCACTGCATCAAATCGAAGGCAGTGGTGGCATTTTCTCCACCCTGTCGGCCTACATCGTCAATCCGCCCCGAAACGGCGAGTTAATCGGCCGCCCCGCCGTGGGCTTTGCCTATGTCAACCTGGGACACGAAGTGAACCTCGAAGCGATCACGGTCACCGAATCACCCTATAAACGGTTGGAATTGGGCTACGGCTGGAACCATCTTGGTTTGGGGGACCTGCCGTCCGCGCTGGGCAGTGGCTACCACGGTCCCAATGATGTTCAGTTGCACAATTTTAACGCACGTTTTCAAGTCATCACCGAAAACGAATTCGACCAGCCGTGGCTGCCCGCCTTGACCGCCGGCGTGCACTACAAATACAATGACAGCATCAGCGACATCAACAATGCCGTCGGCGGGGCGCTTGCCTCCCATGGCATCTCCGGCGACAATGGTGCTGATTTCACCCTGTATGCGTCCAAGCTGTTCACGCAACTGCCAAGGCCAGTGTTGCTTGAAGTCGGCGGTCGGGCCACGCGCGCGGTCTGGGACGGCCTCGGTGGCTTCACCAGCGGCTACAATTTCGTCGCCGAAGGCAACGCCGTCGTGTTCGTCACCAGCAAATTTGCCTTGGCCGCCGAATACAAGGAGCAGCCCGACGATTACCGCGCCATCGGCAATCTGGTACGTTCGGAGAGCGACTGGTGGACGCTCGACGCAGCTTATGTCGTGAACAAGCATCTCACCCTGGCCATCGGCTACGGCCATTTCGGCAATGTCCTAAACCATGAGGCAAACGGGGTCTGGGGACTCACCACCAAGTGGGAATTTTAATCCATCATTCCAATTAAATTTTGCCGAAGCCGGCCCGGGCCGGTCGGCGGCAGGCGATTCCTCCCGCATTTTGCCGCTGACAGCCCTGGCCGGCTAGGCATACAATCACCAAAAGTCATCTATGAGTAATCAACCAAAAGGTCTCGCCACCCTGGCGCTGCACGCCGGGCAAACACCGGATTCCACCACGCTCTCCCGCGCGGTCCCCATCTACCAGACATCCTCGTATGTCTTCAAGAATTCGGAACACGCGGCCAACCTGTTCGCCCTCAAGGAATTTGGAAATATTTATACGCGCCTGATGAACCCGACCACCGATGTGTTCGAGCAGCGCGTCGCCGCCATCGAGGGCGGCACTGGCGCCCTCGGGTTGGCATCCGGTTCGGCGGCCATCACCTACGCCCTGTTGGCAATCACCCAACTCGGGGACGAAATCGTGGCCGGCAACAATCTTTACGGCGGCACGTACCAGTTGTTCCACCACACGTTTCCCAAGTTGGGCCGCCATACCCACTTCGTCAATTCGCGCGATCCCGAGGCGTTTCGCAAGGCCATCACGCCCAAAACGCGGGCGCTCTATGTGGAAACGGTCGGCAATCCCAAGCTCGATGTGCCCGATTTTGAGGCCCTTGCAATAATCGCCCACGAGAACGGCATCCCCCTGGTCGTGGATAACACCGTGGGGGTCGGTCTGGTGCGGCCCATCGATTTCGGGGCGGACATCCTGGCGTCCTCGGCCACGAAGTACATCGGCGGCCACGGCACCAGCCTGGGTGGCGTCATCGTGGACTCCGGGAATTTCAAGTGGAACAACGGCAAGTTCCCCGAATTCACCGAACCCGATCCCAGCTACCATGGTTTGAAATACTGGGATGCCTTGAACAACGTGCCAGGCCTGGGCAACGTCGCCTTCATTTTGAAAGTGCGCGTCACCCTGCTGCGCGATATGGGGGCGGCGTTGAGCCCCTTCAACTCCCATGAGTTCCTGCTCGGATTGGAAACGCTCCCGTTGCGGCAAAACCAGCATTCCGCCAACGCGCTCGAAATCGCGACTTGGCTCAAACAACATCCCCGCGTCAGTTGGGTGACCTATCCCGGTCTGCCGGACGATCCCAGCTACCCGATTGCCGCCAAGTACCTTAAGAAAGGATTCGGCGGGCTGGTGGGCTTCGGCATCAAAGGCGGTATCGAGTCCGGCCGAAAGTTCATTGATTCCGTAAAGTTGCTGTCCCATCTGGCGAACATTGGCGACGCCAAGTCGCTGGTCATTCATCCGGCCTCCACCACCCACCAGCAGCTCACCCCCAAGGAACAGGCTGCCACCGGCGTTACGGCAGATTATATCCGGCTTTCCATCGGTCTGGAGGACGTGGCCGACATCAAGGCCGACATTGACCAAGCCTTGCACGTCGCCGTGCCGTAAGATGGCCGCAGACCATGTCAACCCGTCGTCCGGCGACCTGCAGGATCAGCAGGTCGCCGGCTACCAGTCGCCACTGGGCATCACCCAGACGACGACGGTAAAGCTACCTGGAATCACCACCGACTCCGGCTTCAAGTTTGAGGCGGTGGAGGTGAATTACCAGACCTTGGGTAAGTTGTCTCCCGCGCGTGACAATGCCATTCTGATTTGCCACGGCCTGTCCGGCAACGCGCATGTCGCCGGCACGCATGCCCAGACAGGCCGGCCCGGCTGGTGGGATTTCCATGTGGGTCCGGGCAAGGCGATCGATACCGACAAGTTCTTCATCATCGCCACCAATACGCTCGGCGGCTGTGCCGGCACGACCGGCCCCAGTTCCCCCAACCCGCACACCGGCCGGCCCTTTGGAACGGACTTTCCCCGCATTACCATCCGCGATATGGTGCGTGCGCAGGTGGCCTTGGCAGACCATCTGGGCATCAAGCAACTCTTCGCCGTCGTCGGAGCCTCCATGGGTGGCATGCAGGCGTTGACGTGGGCGGCTCACTGGCCTGACCGCGTGCGCATCTGCGTCCCCATCGCCACCTGCACTGCACATAACGCGATGCAAATCGCCTTCAACGAAATCGGCCGACAAGCCATCACCACCGACGCCCAGTGGAATGGGGGACATTATACCGATGCCCACTTCCCCGCCCACGGCCTGGCCGTGGCCCGGATGGTCGGTCACGTCACTTACCTCAGCGAACAGGTGATGGCCCGGAAATTCGGCCGGCGGCGACAGCTGGACGCCGTCAACAAAAGGGAATTTTCGGTCGAGAGCTATTTGCACCATCAGGGTGACAGCTTCGTGAAGCGTTTCGACCCCAATTCCTACCTTTACCTCACGCGCGCCATCGATGAATTTGACCTCTTCGACCACGCCACGCCGGAAGAGGTATTGCGACGCGTGCACGCGCGCTTTCTGGTCATCTCTTTTACTTCGGATTGGCTCTACCCGCCGGTGCAATCGCGCGAGCTGGTCCGCCAACTCAAACGGGCCGGTATCGCGGTGACCTATCTTAGTTTGGAATCTGACTACGGACACGATTCGTTCCTGATCGATAATCCGCCTTTTGCCAACGTCGTCCGGCATTTTCTCAACGCCGAATATCATCCGGCGGCCGGGCATTCGGCGGCGGCTGAACCGGTTCCCGCCCTTTGAAATGAACGAAGGTATATACGAGACGGTGGCCGAATGGATTCCGGAGAAATCCCGCGTGCTCGATCTGGGCAGTGGCGACGGCGCCTTTCTGGAACGGTTGACCAAAGCACGGCAAGTGCTGGGTGAAGGCGTGGAGAAAGACCCCACGCTCGTCACCCGTTGCATCCAGCGCGGCTTGGTTGTTCACCAAGGCGATATTGCTGACGGCTTGGATCAGCATGCCGATGCGACGTTTGATTATGTGCTGTTGCTGGGCACTTTTCAGGAGTTGATCCAGCCGGCCGAAATCGTCCTCGAAGCGTTCCGCGTCGGCCGACAGGTCATTGTTTCCTATAGCAACTTTGCCCACTACCGGGTCCGCTTGCAGGTGTTATTCCGTGGCCGCACGCCGGTCACGCCCTCGCTGCCCACGCCGTGGCATCGCACGCGCAACCTGCACTTTTTATCGGTGGCCGACTTTGAGAGCTTCTGCCACGAATCCGGGATGACGGAGGCCCGGCGCGCCTTTTTCAACCGCCGGGGCCCCGTGCGACTGCTGCCCAACTTGCGCGCCGAGACCGCCGTGAGCCTTTTGGTCCGCTAGATCGCGCACGGATCCGCAATTTAGCCGGCAAAGGGTTGACTAATAAACCACCGGGTTTATCGTACTTCCGATGCGAGTTTCAAGAAAGACCGATTATGCGTTGCGCGCCTTGTTCACGCTGGTGGATCATTACGGCGGCGCCCCCATTCCGATTCGCGAACTAGCTCGGCGCAACGACGCGCCCAAGCGGTTTCTCGAACAAATCATGCTGGCGCTCAAGACCCAAGGCTGGGTGGACAGCTCTGCGGGCATTCGTGGCGGCTATTTCCTGGCCAAGTCGCCAGCCAAGATCACCATGGGGGAAGTGGTCCGCTATTTCGACGGCATTCTGGCCCCCATCGACTGTGTGTCCGTCACCGGTTACCAACGCTGCACACAAGAACCCGTCTGCCGGTTCCGCCGCGTCTTTTTTGATGCGCGAAACTATCTGGCCAACTTGATGGATCGCGCCACCTTGGCCGATGTGGCCAAAGGCACACCTTTGGGCCGGGATGAAGTTTCCACCGGTTTCATGGGCGGCGAAGGAATTTAAAAAAAATCGCTTTTCATCGTTGACAAAACCAACTTCCCGCCGATAATGACTACATATTAAGTCGTTATTAACAACGGGATGGCCGAATTGAAGTCTGGGCTGATGTTCGCTTGCAATCCGGTTTTTATTTAGCAACATAGACGACACATGAAGTCGTTATTAACTTGTCAACAAGCAGTAACCGACAACGCACAGTGACAATGAAATTGAAACCGATTACGCTGACCGCATTGCTAGGCTCGCAATTCGCGGTTTCGGCGCTGGCAACCGACAACGTGAGCACCAACTCCGAGGAAGCCGAGATTGCCGCCCTCAAAAAGGAAATCCAGGCCTTGGAACAGAAAGTCGATTCACTTGAACAGCAGCAGAAGGCGGCGCCGCCGGTGGCTGCCCCGGCCAACAATGCGCAGGTGGAAGCCCTCGACCAAAAAGTCCGCATTCTGGAGCGTGAACGCGAAAACGATCAAGCCGCGGCCGACGATCTCGCCAAGACCCAGCCCAAAATCTCCCTCGGCCAAGACGGCTTCCGTTTCAGCTCAGCCGACAGCAATTTTGTGGCGGAGTTGCACGGCGTGCTGCAGGCCGACACGCGCACATTTTTCAACAACGACGGCTACAACGGCAACGATGGGTTCCTGTTGCGCCGGGCGCGACCGATTTTCACCGGCACCGTCTTCCACGACTTCGATTTCAATTTCACGCCCGATTTTGGCGGCAGCACCGTGCAGATTTTCGACGCGTACGTGAATTACCATTACGATTCAGCGTTTCAGCTCGAATTCGGCAAATTCAAGGCCCCCGTCGGGCTGGAAGCGCTGATGGCGGATCGCGATCTGCTGTTCAACGAACGCTCGCTCGTCACTGATCTGGTGCCCAATCGCGATCTCGGCGCGGAATTCCACGGTGACGTGCTGGGCGGCGCGGTCAGCTACGGCTTGGGTGTTTTCAGCGGCGGCTACGACTACAACGGCACCACGGCCAACAGCCCCAGCCAGGACGACAAGGCTTTCGAGGGGCGCCTGTTCTTCCAGCCCTTGAAAAACACTGACCTGTACCCGCTCAAGGGATTGGGCTTTGGACTGGCCGGGACTTATCTGGCCAATCATCCGCAGACGAATTCCGCCACGGGCTTGACGCCGGGTTATACAACGGACGGCCAGCAAAAGTTCTTCACCTACAACAGCGGCGTGAATGCCGACGGGGCCGGCTGGCGCGTAGTTCCGCAGGCCTATTATTATTACGGGCCGCTCGGCATCCTCGCCGAATACGTGATTTCAGACCAACCCGTGGCTTCCGCGACCAAATCGGCCGAACTTCAAAATTCGGCGTGGGACGTCACCGGCAGTTGGGTGCTGACCGGCGAGGACGCCTCGTATGCGGGCGTAACGCCGCTACACCCGTTCGACCCTCGCACCGGCGGGTGGGGTGCCTGGCAATTGGTGGCCCGTTACGCCTCATTGTCGGTGGACGACAAGGCCTTTTCGGACGGATTTGCCAATTCCACCAAGTCCGCCGACGGCGCGAGCGAATGGTCCGTGGGCCTCAACTGGTATCTCAACCGCAACATCCGCGCCGGGCTGAGTTTCTCGCATACGTGGTTTGATGGTTTTACCGGCAAGGTCTCGCCTGGCGCGGCGCCCGCCCAGGCCGAAAATGTGTTATTCTCCCGCATTCAACTCGCTTTTTAAACAGTCCCAAGATCCCCCATGAAATTCCTGCCCTGCCTCATCCTCCTATCGGCCGTGACCTGGTCCGCCGCCGCCCGGGAAATC
>CAYTJG010000076.1:0-22545 GCA_964437865.1 uncultured Bifidobacteriaceae bacterium
CCGCTTTCGCGGCACCGGAGCGGGCCGCTCCAGGATTCCCTATTTGGTCTTGCACCCGACGGGGTTTTCCGTGCCGTGTCGCTTACGCTTCACGCGGTGCGCTCTTACCGCACCTTTTCACCATCACCTGCCACCGCTCCGAAGAGCGCCGGCGGGCTGTCTGTTTTCTGTGGCACTATCCGTCGATCCGCCTTGTGACGAACCTCCCGCATGTATCCCAATCAAACGGACTTGGGTTATGTGGCGTCGTGCCCTACGGAGTTCGGACTTTCCTCCCCCGGCTTGCGCCGGGAGCGATCCTCCACCCTTCCAAAACCACCGGTACGATACCGTGTGCCAGGGCAAAGCTCAAGCAGTGGTGCAAGGCAAATGCGAGCCTCACCGACAGAGAAACTTTGAACTTCGGGGACAAGCCAGCTATTTTAGGCCAATGTTCGATTCGTTAACCAGCAAACTGCAGCAGGCGTTCAAGAACTTGCGCGGGCTCGGCAAGATTTCCGAAAACAACGTGACCGACGCCCTGCGGGAAGTGCGCATGGCCCTGCTGGAGGCCGACGTCAATTTCAAGGTCGCCCGCGATTTCATCGAGCGCGTCAAGACCAAGTCGCTGGGGGCGGAGGTGCTGGCCAGCGTGCAACCCGGGCAGCAAATCGTCAAGTTCGTGAGCGACGAACTGGTGGCCCTGCTGGGCTCGCAAAACGCCGGGCTGAACCTCTCCGGCCAGCCAAGTTGCATCCTGATGGTGGGGCTGCACGGGTCGGGCAAGACGACCTCGTCCGGCAAGCTGGCGCGGCTGCTGGTGAAGCAGGGGCGCGCGCCGCTGCTGGTGGCGGCGGATGTGTACCGGCCGGCGGCCATGGACCAACTGGACACGCTGGGCAAGCAGCTCGAGGTGCCGGTCTTCCTGAAACGCGGCGAGACGGATGTCTTGAAAATCGGGCGCGAGGCGCTGGCGTTTGCGGCGGCCAACAACCGGAATGTGCTCATTTTCGACACGGCCGGCCGGCTGCAGATTGACGAGCCGCTGGTGCAGGAGCTGGTCCACCTGCGCGACCTGGTGAAGCCGCAGGAAATCCTGCTCGTGCTGGACGCCGCCACCGGCCAGGAAGCGGTGAACGTGGCCACGCATTTTGATCAGGCTCTGAACATCACCGGCTCCATCCTGACCAAATTGGATGGCGACGCGCGCGGCGGCGCGGCCTTGAGCCTGAAGAGTGTGACGGGCAAGCCGATCAAGTTTGCCGGCGTGGGTGAGAAGCTGGATGAATTCGAGCCGTTTCATCCCGAACGCATGGCCTCGCGGATCCTGGGCATGGGCGACGTGGTGAGCCTGGTGGAAAAGGCCGCCGAAGCGGTCACCGAGGACGAGGCGCGGCGCATGGAGGAGAAAATGCGCAAGGGCGAGTTCACCCTCGAGGATTTCCTGGAACAGTTGCGGGCCATGAAGAAGCTCGGCTCGCTCGAGAACATTGTCAAAATGCTGCCCGGCGGCGGCGAGGCGCTCAAGCAGATGGACATCAACAAGCAGGAAAAGGAATTCAAGCGCATGGAGGGCATGGTCTGCGCCATGACGAAAAAAGAGCGGCTCAACCCGACCCTCTTGAACGCCAGCCGGCGGCGGCGCATTGCGGCGGGCAGCGGCGTGACCGTGACGGAACTGAACACCATGCTCAACAAGTTCTTCCAGATGCAAACCATGATGCGGAAGATGGGCAAGATGTCCAAAATGATGGCCCGGATGGGCGGCGGCATGCCGGGGATGTTCAAGCGGTAGTTTTGCGCCGGCGCGTTTAAATCCTCATCTTTGGTCCGGCTGCAAAATTTCTTTAGGCGCACGTCCGTTTGCTTTAGCTTGGCCGGGTGCCAGCCGAATCCACCGCCAATCCGCCGCGCATCCTGATTGTGGATGACGACCCGGGCCAGCGCAGCCTGCTGGAGTCGTTTCTGCGCAGCCAGCGTTTTGCCGTGGTGGTGGCGGACTCGGGCGAACAGGCGCTGACCCTGCTGCCCGGCGGTGATTTCGCAATGATGATCTCCGACGTGCGCATGCCCGGGCTCTCCGGCCTGGATACGCTGCGCCGCGTGCGCCTCCAATTTCCCTCCCTGCCGGTGTTGCTGGTGACGGCGTTTGCCGACATTCGCGACGCGGTGGTGGCCATGCGCGACGGGGCGCTGAATTACCTCGCCAAGCCGATCGATCTGGAGGAGTTGCTCACCACCGTGCGGGAGGCGACCGGCACGACCGCGCAGGGGCCGCTCAGCCTGGGCGCCGAAAAGAAGTTGCCGCCGGAAGTCGTGGCGCAAAGTCCGCTGACGGTGGCCTTGTTTCAGGAGGCGGCGCTGGTGGCGCCCTCGGAGGCCCGGGTGCTCATCACCGGCGAAAGCGGCACGGGCAAGGAAGTGGTGGCGGAGGTCATCCATGCCTGGAGCACGCGGGCGGGCGGTCCATTGATCAAGGTCAATTGTGCGGCCATTCCCGAGACGTTGCTGGAGAGCGAACTCTTCGGCCACGAGCGCGGGGCCTTTACCGGCGCCACCAACCAGCGCATCGGCCGCTTTGAGGAGGCGGACGGCGGCACCATCTTCCTGGATGAAATCGCCGAAATGTCCTCCCCGCTGCAAGCCAAGCTGCTGCGCGTCACGCAGGACGGCCGCTTCCAGCGGATCGGGTCCAACCGGGAAGTCCGCAGCAACACGCGCCTCCTGGCGGCGACCAATCGGAACCTGGAGGACGAGGTCAAACACGGGCGGTTCCGGGAGGATTTGTACTACCGGCTCAACGTGGTGGAATTGAATCTGCCGCCCCTGCGCGAGCGGCGCGAGGACATCCTGCCGCTGGCGAACCTGTTCATCAGCAAACTGGCGCGCAATCGCACGCGGCTGGCGGACGCCACCGTGGTGTGCCTGCAAAACTATGCCTGGCCGGGCAACGTGCGCGAATTGCGCAACACCATCGAGCGCGCCGTGCTGCTCTCGCAGAGCGAACTGATTCTGCCCGACCACCTGCCCGCGAAATTCCGGGAGGCGCTCAAGTCCGCCGTGCCGGCGGCCGCCATCGAGGCCCAGCAACTGGAGGAAATCGAGCGCCAGGCGATTCTCGCCGCGCTGGCCCAGCACAAGTTCAACCGCACCGAGACCGCCAAGGCTCTGGGCATCAGCCGCCGCGCCCTCATCTACAAATTGCAGCGGTTTCGTCAGATGGGCCTGCCGGTGGATTGATCCCCGCCGCTCCGCCGGCCGCCAACCCAAAGCCGACTCCGGGGGACATCGTTGCAAGAATGTTACGCGCAAAAAGCGGTTTAACGTTGACTCGCCGCCCGCGCTGGAAAAAAATTCAGGGAAAGCCTTTGGGTATTTTGATGCCGTTGTTCGAACCTTCCACTTCCCGCCGCCGCCGCGACGGTGGGCACCCTGTCCGTTTTTAACCCGTGAAAAATTATATTCTAGATACCAACGTCCTCCTCCACGATCCCAACTCACTTTTGAATTTTGACGAGCATTATGTGCTGGTGCCCATTGAAGTCATCGAGGAAATCGACCGTTTCAAGCGGGAATCCACGGAACTGGGCCGCAATGCCCGGACCGTCTCGCGGATGCTCGATGGGTTTCGCGGCGAGGGCAGTCTCAGCAAAGGCGTGGAATTGCCCAACGGCGGAAAACTGAAAATCGCCTTCCACCGGAACGGCCATGGCGAAACCGTGTTTCCCAAGGAGTCGGTGGATGACCGCATCCTGGCGCTGGCGGCGGGAATCCAGCAGGCGCAGCCGAAAGGCGCCACCATCCTGGTGTCCAAGGACATTAATTTGCGGATCAAGGCCGATGCCCTGGGCCTGCTGGCGGAGGATTATGAGACGGACCGGGTCTTCGTCACCGATTTGTACACGGGCATGGTGGACCTGACCGTGTCGGCCGAGAAGATCGCCGCGTTCCGGGCCAAATCGGAATTGCCGCTCGAGAGCGGCAAGAAATACTGTCCGAACGAGTACTGCACACTGATGGACGAGAGCAACCCCAAGAAGGCCCTGCTGACCAAGGTGGACCCCACGGGCACCAAGCTGATCCCGATCCATGATTGCCGGGAAGGCGTGTGGGGCATCAAGCCGCGCAATAAGGAACAGCATTTTGCGCTCGACGCGCTGTTGGACGACCGGGTGAAACTGGTGACGCTGATGGGCAAGGCCGGCACGGGCAAAACGCTGGTGGCGCTGGCCGCGGGGCTCAAGCGCGTGGTCAACGACCGGGAATTTCGCCGGTTGATCGTGGCGCGGCCCACCATTTCCATGGGCAAGGAACTGGGTTTTCTGCCCGGCTCGCTGGAGGAGAAGTTGGCGCCCTGGATGCAACCCATTCACGACGCGCTCGAGATGCTCAGCGACCTGAACATGGGGCACGACCACCGACGCAGCGGCGATTTGATGCGGAACGGCAGCATCATGGTCGAGGCCTTGAGCTACATCCGGGGCCGGAGCATTGCCAACCAGTTCATGATCATCGACGAGGCGCAGAACCTGACGCCGCTCGAGGCCAAGACCATCATCACACGCGTCGGACACGGAACCAAGATCGTGTTCACCGGCGACCCTTACCAAATCGACAACCCCTACGTGGACTCCTCGTCCAACGGCTTCAACTACATCGTGAGCCGTTTTCGCGACCAGGCGATTGCGGCCCATGTGGAATTACAGAAGGGGGAACGCTCGGAGCTGGCGGAACTGGCGGCCAATATTTTATAATAACCTGCCTCGCAATACACTAACAACGCCGACGTTGATCCGCCGCCACCGCATAAGAATATCGTTGCGGTGACAGTCTGAAAATTTGTGGGTTGACATTTGATTCCAATCGCTGGAACTTAAGTTGTTTTAGAAAATTATCGGTTTAAGAGTTGGTTACGATTATGATATCAAACGAAAGACCATCACCCTACGGTCGGCGGCCATATCCTACGCAGAGCGGCTACGGCGCTCCGAGCTACGGCGCTCCGAAATATGCGCAGCCCAGACCGCCGGTCGTGGAGGACACGCTCAAGAGCGGAGAAGTGCAGATTGAGCGCAAGAACTTCGTCTTCTCGCTCAAGGAAAATCCGCGCGGGCGTTTTCTCCGCATCACGGAGGATGTCGGTGGACGGCGTGATACCATCATCATTCCCTCGACAGGTCTTGCGGAATTCAAGAAGCTCGTGGATGAAATGGTCAAGGCTGCGGAAGAAATTCCGCCAAAGACACAAACGCCATAGTTGTCAGGTGTCGTTGATTGACGGACGGGGTTGGGGTTGTTTCTTGCAGTAGGTTCTTCAAGGTTGGATTTGGTCTGTCGCCACGTTTGTTTTCCCGCCAGGAATGCATTGTATACCTTTGGGATCGCTTGGATTTTTGCGTGACGGCTATTTTCGCCGTCCGTAATCCGGGTCGATGCGCAATTGCAATGCGAGGGCCAGGCCGGGCAGCGTGGAGACGATTACCCAGACAAAGAAGTGCCGGTAGCCCACCAGGTCCGCGAGCCACCCGCTCCACCAGCCGGGGATCATCATGCCCAGTGCCATGAAGCCAGTGCACATGGCATAATGGGCCGTTTTGTGCGGCCCATCCGCAAAATAAAGCAGGTAGAGCATGAAGGCGGTGAAGCCAAAGCCGTAGCCCAACTGTTCGAGCCCCACCGCGCCCCCGATGACCAGGAAGTTCTGCGGCTGGAACCACGCCAGCAACAAAAACATCAACTTGGGCAGATACATGGCCGTCAGCATGAACGGCAGCATCTTCCGCAAGCCGTGTTTGGCCGCCAGGAATCCGCCCAAAATACCTCCGCCGGTGAGCGCCAGCACGCCAAACGTGCCATAGGCCAGCCCCACCTGCCCCGTCGCCAGCCCCAAGCCGCCGGCCGCGCGGTCATCCAGCAGGAACGGCGAGATCACCTTGCTCAATTGAGCCTCATCGAAGCGGTAAAACAGGATGAACGCCAGGGCCAGACCGAGTCGCGGCTTTTGGAAAAAGGAACCCAGCGTGGCGAAAAACTCACTCGTGAGCCGGGCGTGGGTCACCACCGGTCCGTCGCCGGCCGGCCGCGGCAGCATCACGGCATGCCAGCAACTGAAGGCCAGAAACAACGCCGCCACCACCAGCAAGGTCACACTCCACGCCAGCGGGATATTGCCGGACGAAGCCTGAATATTCACCGTGCCATCCCGCGCCAGGTTCGGGTCAAGCTGGATCACCACCGCGGCCGGCTCGTTCCAATTGGTTTGGTCAAAGACGAGCCGCTCGCCGGCGCGCACCACCCATCCCCCGCTGCCCGCCGCCAGCCCAACGAATTGCAACCCGGATTTCTCCGGCTGCAGATTCACGACCAGCGGCCGCCCGGCCGGCGGCGGTTGCGAGAGCGCCAGATAGACGATCCCCAGATTGCCGGCCGCCGCCACGGCCGCCGGCCGGTCTTTTGGAAAATGGTGGGTCAGGAACTCTTGCAACGGCTGCAAAACCTGCTGGTGCCACCATGCGCCAAGCGGTTGAAACGCGGCCGGCCACGGCCGGGAACCGACACTCCGGCGGGCCACGGAGGTGGTTTGCAAGAAACCATGCTCCTGATTCCACTGCCCGGCAGCCGCTACGATCGCCTGGGCGGTGCCGGGCGAACCCTGGCCGCGCGCAATCGCCAACGCGGCGGGCTGGGCCAGCAAATGGATTTCTCCCGGCTGCGGCGTGAAGCGGATGGCCGCCGGGGCCAGGTTGGTCACCACCGGCACATCGGCCCGGGCCGCCACGGCGAGGCGCAACGGCGGCAGCCCGCCTTTCGTCTCCAAGCAGCCGGCCAGCACCACCAGCAGACCGCTGCCCACAATCATGGCCGTGCGGTAAAAGGTGCTGCGCCAGCCCACCCACCAGGCTTGCTCATGCTGGTTCAAGCCCAGCATGTAAAAGCCATCGGCCGCGATGTCGTGCGTGGCCGAGGCAAAGGCCATGATCCAGAACAGCCCCAGGGACCAGCGGAAGAATTCGGGAACACGCAGGGAGCCGGCCGCGAGGAAGAGCGCCCCGCAAATGACAAACTGCATGGCCACCACCCAGAACCGTTTCGACCGCGTGACGTCCACCCAGGGACTCCACAACGGCTTGAGCACCCAGGGCAGATACAGCCAGCTCGTATAGAGCGCAATATCCGTGTTGGAAATGCCCAGCCGCTTGTACAGCACCACCGACAGGCTCATGACGATGACATAGGGGACGCCCTCGGAAAAATAAAGACTCGGCACCCAGAACCACGCGCTGCGGGGAAAGGCATCAGCCGGACGACTCATTGTGCGGGGAACTTTAAAGGCCCGGTTCGCCGAAGGAAAAACTTTTCTTCGTTTCCTTTGGGGCGAAACCGCGACACAATTGCCCGGTGATCGGCCCGTTTCTCAACGCCCTGGGGATTCTGCTGGGTGCGCTGTGCGGCTTGGCCCTGCGCCGGCCGCTGGCCCTGCGCACCCAGGAGTTTTTCAAGTCCGCGCTGGGCGCCTGCACGGTGTTCTACGGGCTGGGCCTCATCTACCGGAGCGTCGAATGGACCTTTGCCTTGGCCACCAAACAAATCGCCCTCGGCCTGTTCGCGGTCGTGGCCGGCTACTGGCTGGGCCGGCTGCTCCATTTGCAAACCCTGTCCAACCGGATCGGCCACCACGCCGCCCTGCTCCTGGCCGCCGCCCAAAAGCAGCCGCCCGGTCCGCCGGCCGCCGGCCTGGTGGCCGCCACCCTCCTGTTCTGCGCGGCGCCGCTGGGCATCCTCGGCGCCGTGGTCGATGGCCTGGATCACTACTATTATCTGCTCCTCGTCAAAGCGGTCATGGACGGGCTGGCCATGATGAGCTTCGTCAAGATTTTCCACTGGCCGGCGGCGTTATCCGCGGCGCCGGTGTATTTTTTCTTCAACGGCCTCGCGCTCGCGGTGCAAGTCGGCGCCCTGCCCTGGCTGGCCGGGCACAAGTTGATCGGCCCGATCGGTCTCGCCGCCGGCCTCGTCACCTGCGTGGTCGCGCTGGTGGTCCTCCAGGTGCGGCGGGTGGAACTGGCGAATTACCTGCCCGCCCTCGTTGTGGCTCCCGCCCTCGCCTTCTGGCTGGAATGACGGCACGTGATCTTCCCGGCGGCAAAATTTCCACTTGCAGTTTTGTCAAACCGGCCTAGTTTGACCTTATGCCGCACAAGCGCCATCCCACGGCATATCAAAAACAAATCCGGTTCATTATGGTGTTCTTTGGAATTATTCTCGTCCTGCTTTTGGTCGGGGTCATTCTGCTGCTAAACCGGCCGATGGGTGGTTATCATTTCTGAATCAGCCCCCGCCGCCGTAGCGCGGTTTCCAGCGCCCGCTCCATCAGCCGGTCGGCCAACGGCCGGGTGGCCTCGTCCAACGCCGCCACGGCCGTCTGCAACGCCGTCAAATCGCCCGTGCCACCCGTTGGTTCCGTGCCCAGGGCGGCTTCCACCGCCGCCGCCGCCGCCTGGATTTGCCGCCGGTAGTCGCCCTCCATCTCCCCGCTGAGAGCCGCCACCGCCTTCCGCGTGGCGGCCAGCGTCTCGCGCGCCTTCAGCCGGGCCTCAATCCAGCGGCGCGCAGCCAGGTCTTCGAACGCGTGTTCCACCGAGGCCTCCACCATCTCCGCCACCGCCGCGTCCGCCACCTCGACGGCTGATTGGAGTTCCATCACTTTCTCCGCCCCGGTGCGCGTATCCCGGGCCAGCACGTGCAAAATGCCGTTCGCATCGATTTCAAACTGCACGCCCACGCGCGCCACGCCGCGCGGTGCGGCCTCGAACTCGAGCGTGAAGCGGCCCAGGCTCCAGTTATCGCGCGCCCGTTCGCGCTCGCCCTGCAGCACGTGGATGAGCATCGAACGCTGCTGATCCACCGCCGTGGTAAACAGCTCGCCGGCCTTCACCGGAATGGTCGAGTTGCGCGGAATGATGACGTTCATCAGGCCGCCAAACGTCTCGATGCCCAGCGAGAGCGGCGTGACATCCAGCAGCAACACGTTCTGGAAGCCGCCGGCGAGAATCCCGGCCTGGATGGCCGCGCCCAAGGCCACCGCCTCGTCCGGGTTTTGCGTCGTGTTCAACTGCGGACCGCCGGCGGCATGGAAGCCGGTACCCAAGCGAAGATCCCCGCGCGTCTCCTCGAATTCGGCGCAGCCAAATAGCTCGGCCACCAACCGGCGCACCAGCGGCATGCGCGTCTGGCCGCCCACCAAAATGACCTGGTTTAGGTCCCCGGCGGCCAGTCGGGCGTCCGCCAGGGCGCGCACACAATGCGGCCGCGTGCGCGCAATGATGTCACGCGTAAGGTTCTCCAACTCGGCACGCGTCAGCGTCCGGCTGAAGGAAAAGTCGGGCGTGAGAAACGGCAGCGTAATCTCCACCTCGGTCTCCGTGGACAATTTGATCTTGGCCGCCTCGGCCGCTTCGCGCAGGCGGGCCAGCATGGCCGGATCATCCAGTTTGGGTGGGGATCCCGCCACGTGCGCATCGGCAGCTCCCTGCCGAATGGCATCCGCCAGAAACTCCACCAGGCGCCAGTCCAGGTCATCCCCGCCCAGCCGCGTGTTGCCGTTGGTGGCCAGTACCTGGAACACGCCTTCGTTCAATTCCAGGATGGAAAGGTCAAACGTGCCGCCGCCCAGATCATAAACGGCAATCTTCGACTTCTCCTTGAGCTTGTCCAAGCCGTAGGCCAGCGCCGCGGCCGTCGGTTCGTTGATGATGCGCTCCACGGTGAAGCCGGCCAGTTCGCCCGCGCGCTTGGTGGCGCTGCGCTGGGCGTCGTTGAAATAGGCCGGCACCGTAATGACCGCCCGCGTGACCGGTTCGCCGAAATAGGCTTCCGCGTCGCGCTTGAGTTTTTTCAGCACCTCAGCGGAGATCTCTTCCGGCAGCACCTCGCGGCCGTGCAGGGGTATCCCCACCGCGCCGCCTCCAGCCGTCGCCAGCGGATAGGCCACGTTCTTTTCCTCCTCGGTGATTTCGGCGCGGCGGCGGCCCATGAACCGCTTCACCGAATAGACGGTGGTGGCCGGATGCAGCGCCCGCACCCGGGCGGCCTCCTGGCCAACCAGCGCCGGAGCGTCCGCCGATGGAAAATAAACGACCGACGGGGTGAGCCGGCGGCCCTGGGCATCCGCGAGGACCAGGGGAATGCCCGCGTCCACTGCCGCCACCAGGGAATTGGTGGTGCCCAAATCAATGCCGACGATTCTGCTCATAGTGCGCCGTTATTCTACACCCTAATTGCCACCATTAAACGCCATTTTTTGTTCTTCGCCGATTTTTCGTCCCTCCGCATCCGGGTCCATGGGCGGTTAATCGTCCCCGCCCGCATTTTTTTGTGGCGCCTCCGCGGAAAATCGTAAACTGTGGGCGCCATGCCAATCTACGAATTTGCCTGTCCGAAATGCCGCCGGATTTTTAATTTTTTGGCAAAGCGGGTGAACCCCGACCGCACGCCCGTGTGCCCCCGTTGCGGCAATAAGAAGATGTCGAAACAGGTCAGCCAATTCGCGCTCACCAAGGGGCTCAAGGAGCCGGCGGCCGGCGGCGCGCCCGGGGAAGAACCGGCCGGACCGGACCTCGATGATCCCCGCGTGGCGCGGGCCATGGCCGAGATGGAGCGCGACATGGAGCATCTGGACGAGAACAATCCCAAGCACATGGCGCACCTCATGCGCAAGATGAAGGACCTGATGCCGCCGGGATCCATGCCCAAGGAAATGGAAACGGCCATCAAGCGGCTCGAGGCCGGGGAGGACCCGGAGAAGATCGAGGCGGACATGGGAGACGTGCTGGGCGATTTCATGGGCGGGCCCGCTGGCGAAGGCGGCGGCGCCGGCGGTTATGCCCACGACAGCGGGCTGTACGATCTCTGAGCACCTCCGCGAGCGCAGGCGCACGTGCGCGCCCGTCCTCGGGCACTGGGTGATATTCCGGGCCAGCCGTCAACCCCACTGCACGCCCCGCAACAAATGGCCGTTCCATCATGCCCTGACATATGGGAACCGCCCGCCTGGCGGAATCAATTATGGTCGGCCGCCGCTCTGCGGCTACCAGTGCGTCATCCTTTATCTCAATGGCGGGATACAAATTATCAATGCACGCGCGCCGGGCGATTGCGCGTAACATACGACCATGAAATCGAAGCCGATTCTGCCCGCCACGATCTGTCGCTGGGTTGCGCGAATCATGGGCACACTCTTGGTCTTGGCCCTGGTGGTGCTCGCCATCGGTGAAGGAGTGCCCAATGTGTTCACGCAGCCGGCTCGGGTGCAAATTGGCTTTCTCGCGCTGGGCCTGCTGCTGGCGGGCCTGGTGGGGGGCTGGCGCTGGGAACTTCTGGGCGGAATCATTTCCCTGGCGGGCTGGTGCACCTTCGTGGCGGTGGAGATGGGCTCGCTCCACCGGTTGAATCTATTCCTGACCTTGCTGGCCGTACCCGGGGTTTTCTTTATTGTCAGCGCAGGTTTGCGGCGCTGGCGAGCGTGAAGATGCGCCGCCGCTGGTAGGGCGCGTCTCTCCGAGCGCGCCGCGTCTGCCAACCAACGCGCCCGAGCCACCCCAACACGCCGCCTGCAACCAAACACCCCGCCTTCGGAATCACTGTGCACCGCTCTGTCCGTCAATTTGCGTGTCTGCCAGACGTCCAGCTACGCTCGCGGCGCGCACGGAGTGACGCGCCCTACCAACGCCTGACACGCCCGCTGGCGGCTCTGCGGGCTGGGCCGCCGAATTTGCGGGATGGGCATTTGGATCGGAATTTGGCCGCCGACGTCAATGATCTTCTTCATGCCCTGGTAGGAAACAGGGTATTTTTCCCCGGGCGACTGGAACCCCGCCCACGGCCAGGCTCGGGCGCCCGGCCCTGCGTCACGTCACGTTTTTCGCCCCGTGGAAACAAAAAACCGGAGCAGCCGGGAGGCTGTCCGGTTTTCAACGGGCGTTTAAAAAACGCTCAATAGCGCTCGCGACGCTCGCCGCCACGATCAGCACCGCGACGATCGCCACCGCCGGCAAAGCGGTCGGGGCGCGCCGGGCGCTCTTCGCGCGGGCGGGCTACATTGACAGTAATCTTGCGACCCTGAAAGTCCTTGTCATGGAACTGGGTAATGGCTTTTTGCGCTTCTTCAGCAGTGGCGTACTCCACGAAAGCAAAACCGCGAGAACGGCCGGTCATCTTGTCGAGCATGAGGTTTACGGACGTCACAGCACCCGCCTGGGCGAAGTAGTCCTGCAGGTCGTTTTCCCCTGTCTGGAAAGACAGGTTGCCGACGAATAATCTGGCTTGGCTCATAATAGATGGAGACGCTCAAAAAACCGAGTGGGAGGACTGCATTGGCAGGATCGCTGAATGTCGTTTAGAGTTTGTTTCACGGACCATTCTGTCGTACTGACACCGTCACTGTTCATTCTTTGAACGAGACACTCTCGACTTCTAGCACATCCACTGAAAATGTCAACTGCCAAATTGGAATAAGTATTACAATCTGATTGACTTCCGCGACCTGGCTTTTTATTCGATCAGGTCCCGCCGGGCGCTGCCCAGCAGCTGTTCCACAAAATTTGTGGAGTAAACGCCGCGCCGGAAATTCGGATCCTGCATGATGGCCTGTTGGAACGAGATCGTGGTTTTGACCCCGGTGAGGAGATATTCGCTGAGCGCCCGATTCATGCGGTCGATCGCTTCCCGGCGGTCTTTGCCGGTCACGATGAGCTTGCCAATCATCGAGTCGTAGGTCGGGGGAATGGTATAACCCGCGTAGGCGTGGGTTTCCACGCGCACGCCGCGTCCGCCGGGCTGATAATACATTTCAATGCGGCCGGGGCTGGGGCGGAAATCGTCAAACGGGTCTTCCGCATTGATGCGGCATTCGATGGCGTGGCCCTTCACCACGATATCACTCTGCGAATGTTGCAGTGGCTCACCGGCCGCGAGCAGGAGTTGGTAGCGCACCAGATCGATGCCGGTGACCGCTTCGGTCACCGGGTGCTCCACCTGGATGCGCTTGTTGACCTCCAGGAAATAATAATTGCCGTTGTCATCCACGATGAACTCCACGGTGCCGGCATTGGTATACCGCGCGGCTTCGGCCACGCGCACCGCCGCCTTGCCGATCTTGTCCCGCAACCGCCGGAACTTGTTTTCGAGCAGCGGCGAGGGCGATTCCTCGATCAGCTTTTGATTGCGCCGCTGCACCGAGCAGTCGCGTTCGCCCAGATGAATGATCTTGCCCTTGTGATCCCCGAGAATCTGAATCTCAATATGGTGCGGGTTCTCGATGTATTTCTCGATGTAAACCCCGGAATTGCCGAAGGCCTTTTCCGCCTCGGTGCGGGCCGTATGATACCCCTTGACCAGTGAAATATCGTTGTGCGCAATGCGCATGCCGCGGCCGCCGCCGCCGGCGATGGCCTTGACGATCACCGGATAGCCGATCTTCTTGGCCACCACCAAGGCGTCCCGCTCGTTTTCCACCGTGCCTTCGGAACCGGGCGGCGTCTCCACCCCGGCCTTCTTGGCCAGCGCCCGGCTGACCGCCTTGTCGGACAGGGCGTTCATGGCTTGGGGACTGGGCCCGATAAAACGGATGTTGCAGCTTTCGCAGACCTCCGCAAAGTGCGCGTTCTCGGAAAGAAACCCGTAGCCGGGATGAATGGCGTCCACATCAGTCACCTCCGCGGCACTGATGATGCGATCGATGCGCAGGTAGCTGTCCGCCGAAGGCGCCTCGCCGATGCAAATGGCTTCGTCGGCCATCTGCACGTGCATGGAATTCATGTCTATTTTTGAATAGACGGCCACCGTGCGGATATTTAATTCCTTACAGGCGCGGATGATGCGGACGGCGATTTCTCCGCGGTTGGCCACCAGGACTTTCTCAAACATGATATTGGCTGTAAAAAGCGTTAGTTCGTTGAAGCGTGACGCGTACAAGTGCCCGGTCCGGTCCGTTTACTGATGGACCGGGACTTCGGGCAGACACTGATCACACACTAGTTGGGACGCACCTTGAATAGCGGTTGCCCGAATTCGACCGGTTTGCCGTTTTCGACCAACATTTGCGTAACGACCCCTTTGACCTCAGACTTGATCTCATTCATGACCTTCATGGCCTCAATGATGCAGACGACCGAGTCAGGATTTACCTCCGTACCAATATCGACATAGCTACCTGCTTCCGGGGAGGGCGAGCGGTAGAACGTGCCGATCATGGGAGATTTGATATCCACTTCACCCGTGTTGACCGCCGCCGGTGCCGCCGGTGCAGTCGTGATCGATGGTGCCAGCAGCGGTGCCGGCAACGGCATCGCCATCAGCGGAACGCTTTCGTCCGTCTGGGCGGGCGGCGGAAATCCATTGGACCCGCGCTTAAGCCGCAGCTTGGAGTCTTTTTCTTCCAGTTCAAACTCCGTGATGGAGTTTTTCTTCATCAAATCGATGATAGCTTTGATGTCTTTTAATTCCACGAGGCGTTTTCGTTAAAGTTTACCTTAAAACCCACAGTTTATACTAATTTCTCGGCCGAGTTAATGGCCCTATCTTGACATGAATTTCAAGTGTGATGCGGATATTATTTTCCAGGAACCGTTGCGTCAAGTCTAAAATCAAAAAGCAGACTGGCACTTTCTGGCGTATGTAAAGCTATTTATTGGCTTCGTTAACGTCAACTGCGGCTTCCAGACCTAATAGGTACGAGGTTGCGCCAAATCCGCAGATCTGCCCCCGGCAAACCGGAGCAATGAGTGACTTGTGACGGAATTCTTCCCGCGCATGAATATTCGAAAGGTGAATCTCAATGGTTGGTATGCCCACAGCCGAAATCGCATCCCGCAACGCCACACTCGTATGGGTGTAGGCCGCGGCGTTAATGACGATCGCCGTGAACCGGCCTTTGGCTTCCTGGATCCAGCCCACCAGTTCGCCCTCCAGATTGGACTGCCGGAAGTCCACTTCCACTTTTAACTCGGCTGCCCGCTGCCGGACCTTGCCCTCAATATCAGCCAAAGTCAATCGACCATAAACCTCCGGTTCGCGGGTGCCGAGCAGATTCAAGTTCGGGCCGTTGAGAAACAGGACTTTCATGGCGGATATGCTATCGTTTTGCTAGATATTTGTCGATTCCAATCGTTTGGCCTCTCCGGCCGCCTGTTTCGGGTTAATTCCGGCTGACGAGGCAGCCCAATAACGTAAAAGCCGCCCAAGCCAGGGCGGGCACATACAATCCGAATTCACCGAACCCTTGAGCGAACCAACCCAGCAAACCCAGGAAAATAGCGAATCGGAACGGGTTTTTGTCGCCAAAATGCCCCTCGGAGGGGGTATTGGGCGCGGAATTCCGCTTTTTCCCGGGTGGACCGTCCATTGCGGGCTCGGGTCGTGGCCAGATCTTGCGGGCCACAAGGGTAATGGCTACGAGGATCCAAGCCGAGTAGGCCACGCCACCGATGACACCGGAATCGCAAAACTGCTCCAAGTAATCGTTGTGCGCCAACCTGGCCATTTCGGAGGTCGGCGCCTTGATGCGGGAGTACGGCTGGCTGAAAGTCCCGGGGCCGGTTCCTAACACGGGATTGGCTGCGGTGATCTGGGCTGCAGCGCGCCAATAATCAAAGCGCGCCCCGGCGCTGGTGGCGCCGGCGGCAAAATAATGGTGGAAGCGGACGGCAAAAACACCCAAGCCTAGTACCACCACGGCCGCGAGCGCGGCAATTTTAAGTTTCTTGGACCAATCCAGCCGCAGCAAGGCCACGCCGACCAGCCCAATGCCCAGCAGCCACCCGAGTTTGGAGCCGGTCCAAAAGAAAACCGCGCCGCCCAGAAGCAGGGTCAAGGCGATGGCGGCCCAGCGTACCATCGGCCTCAATTGGCGGGTGGCCCCAAAAGCCAGCGCTAACGATACCGGCCACACCAGCAGGATGATTTGCGCCAGGGCATTGGGATAAACCAGTGTGCCGCAGACCCGGCCCTTCGCGAATTTGGCCATGATCACCGGATTAGCCACGTCCACTCCGTTGGTGGTGAGGATGAGCCCCTCGCCCTTCATCTCCACCACCGCCGCCGGCGGGAAATTCGTCCAGCCCACACGCTCGCCCTCGGCCATTTCCTGGTAGTTCTGGGGGTATTCGAAGATTCGCTGGTCCACTCCCCGCACGAGGCAGAAGGCAAAGGCGGCCAGCACACCGGCCAGCAGCCAGCGGGTCAGCGGTCCGCGGGCAAACAGGCAGGCGCCCAGGAAATAGCACACCACGCAGCCAGCCAATTGCCACAACGTACTGACCGTGAGGTCGGGGACCACGCTGCGGGTGGCGGCCACGAACTGCCAGGCCAGCCAGGCCAGCGGCAACAGCCAAAGCCATTTTGAGGGCAGCACCGCCTTGCCGGGCAGGGCCCCCCGCTGCAGGATCAATACCAATCCCCACACCGCCAGCGGCAATAAGATCCAGTTGGCCCAATGCGTGGGCCAGGCATCTTCCAGGAAATCCTCCCAGGTGGCCGGCGGGATGATGATGTGGTCCAACACGACCGGATCGCCGAATTTCCAGAGGCACAAGCCCAGAAACAATCCGAAAGCGAATGCATATACTTTCAGCGGTTGGTCTTGGTGGTTGGCGTTCAAACGCCTCCCAGTGTGCCGGCACGGGGAGTAAAGGTAAAGGCGCAGAAAACGGCGCGCCGGTCTTCGCCGCAGCTCGTGATCTCGCCCAGCCTCCGACGCCGATCGCCACACTGTCGCCCTCAAAATAGTCTTGGCTGGAAAGACCATGAAGCGAAAAACTCTTACCGTTCCTGGCAAATCGTAACCATCCCCGGTTCGCGCCCCTCAAAAAACAGACGGACTCAGAGTTGCAACTTGAGCAGGCCCACTTCGAGGGCCAGGGCTTCCTGCACGTTGGTGTAGAGCAGGCGCTGGGTTTGTTCGATCACGACGATGTTTTCCCGGGCCTGCGCGGGGGTGAGCCGGCGGGCCACTTCCGCGGCGCCGGCGATCTGGGGCAGGTGCAGCAGGGCTTCGCCCGCCGCCAGCGTGTGCACCCAGACGTCGCGCAGCCACCATTGCAGCAGCAACAAAACGTCGGCCCGGCGGCGGCGGTACTCGGCCTCGATGGCGGCGGCGAGTTCCGTTTCCCATTTGTCGCGCAGGTCCTTCTCGGCTTCACCGTGCTTCTCCAGCGGCGAGCGGGCGGACAGGCGCTCCTCGGTTTCGGCCCGGAGGGCGCCGAGCCGCTGCAGCAGCGCATCGAGCAGCCGGTAGCGCCCAAACAAACTCTTCTGCTCGGCGGCGGCGGCCGCGCTGAATTGCTGTATCCAGATGGCCTGCGCGGGATCGAGCGCAGGCGCGGATTCGGCGGCAAAATTCAGGCGCAGGCAGCGCGAGAGGATCGTCTCCAAAATGCGCGAGGGTTCCGTGGAAAGCAGAATAAGCACGGACCGCGGCGGCGGTTCTTCAAGGGTTTTGAGGAAGGCGTTGGCGGCCTGCGGATTCAGGCGGTCGGCTCCGGCGATGATCGCCACCTTGTACGGCGATTCCGCCGGCTTCAACTGGATTTGTTGCATGAGATCACGCATCTGGTCGATGGTGATCACCCGCGATTTGGATTCCGGCCGGGCCCAATGGACGTCGGAATGGCTTTCGCCGTCAATCTTCAGGCAACTGACGCATTCATCGCAGCAGTCGGTGGCGACGGCACCGGTTTGGACGGGCTGGCGGCAGTTAAGGGTTTTGGCCAGCGTGGTGGCCAGGCCTTCGAGCGCCTCCAGTTGATCGCCGGCAAAAAGGTAGGCATGGCCGAGGCGCCCGCGGGCCAGCGAGCGCTGCAACAACTGGACGCCCTGGGACTGCGCCGAAAAATCACGAAAAGCCATGCGGCAGTCTGGCAAAAAAAATTTGCTTGGCAAAATCTTAAATCAGCGTAAAAAGAAGGGGTTCTTTGAAACGCGGCAAGACAATCAAGCGTTTTGCCGCCTAGCGGTCAAATATCAGGGAACCCGGTGTGAATCCGGGACGGTTGCGCCACTGTAACGGCTACAACTCCCACAGGCCACTGCCGATCATCGGCGGGAAGGCGGGAGAAGGTTTGAAGCTGGAGTCAGGATATCGATTTGACTGCGCTCGTCAGCTCCGGACGTCCCGGAGCACTTCTCCGCAAAGAGAAGGATGGGGCCAGTCCGCCAAACCATTTTTGGCGGAATTCGCCGAATGCCTTCGTTCTCCGTCTTGCAGGATGAAGGCTTTTTTGTTGGGTGCGTTTCCCAAAACGCGCCGCCGCCTTCTCCCCGCTGGTCTCTCAATCCAAACTGCTCCGCCATGGTTATTTGGCGGGGCAAAAAAATGAAAGATCAGCCATGAAGTTGTTTCGTCTCTCGCTGTGGGCCGCCGCTTTACCGCTGCTGGCCACCACCGCCCAAGCCACGCTCGTTTACGAGCAATTTGCCACCGACCCCGCCCTGGCCGGTTGGCAGGCCTTCGGGGATACCAACCTGTTCCAGTGGGATGCCACCAACCAAGACCTCAAGGTCACTTGGGATTCCACGCAGAGGAACAGCTATTATTACCATCCCCTCGACCGCGCCTACACCAAGGCCGACGGTTTTTGCGTTCAGTTCGACCTGACCTTCGCCGATTCAGTGGCGGTGGGCTATTTCGAACTCGCGCTCGGCTTGTGCAACTTTGCCGAGGCCACCAGCACAAACTTTTCCCGGGCCAACGCCGAATCCCCGAACCTGTGTGAGTTTGATTATTTTCCCACCGGCATGGCCAGTTATGGCCCGTCCATGGACGCCACGCTGGCGGCTGCCAATGACATCTTCTATTTCGGCTACGATTCCACCCAGCCGATGAACAACGACGTGACGTATCACGTGGTCTTGATTCATTCCGCCGGGGCGGACACGATTAGCGGCACCGTTTATACGAACGACGTGGCCATGACGACACTGCCGGAGGTGTACTCGGAACCGGGCTTCACCGATTTCCAACTGGATACGCTGACAGTGTTTAATTACACGACGCAGGATGATATCTACGGGGATTCGCTGCTGGCTCATGGCACGGTGGCCAACCTGGCCTTCGCGTCGCCGTTGCCGGTCGGGCTGGTGGTGCCGGCGGCGGCCGGCAAGGTGCAATTCACCAGCGACACCAACTGGGCTTACACGCTGGAACAGAGCACGGATTTTCAAAGCTGGACCGCGGCTGCCGTGGCCACGCCCGGCAACGGCACCAACCTGTGGCTGCAGGCGACCAATCCGCCGGCAGCGGCGGCATATTACCGTGTGCGGGCCGACCTCCCATGAGCCTGGATGTCTCATTTGATCCTTCGCGCTGCCCGCTTTGCGGCCGGGCGAATCAATGTCTGTTGTGCTCGCCGGTGGCTTACAAGGGACAGTGCTGGTGCACGCAGGTGGAGGTGCCGGCCGAGTTGCTTGCCCGGGTGCCGGAGCATCTGCGCAATCGCGCCTGCATCTGCCGCGCCTGCGTGGACGAGTTCCGCGCGGAGCAGGCGTTTGCCGCGCCCCGCCGGCCGCTGGCCGCGCGCCGGGCGCCGGGGTTCACCCTGGTGGAATTGCTGGTGGTCATGGCCGTCATCGCCACCCTGGCGGCGATGCTGCTGCCCGCGCTGGCCCGGACCCAATCGACCGCCCGGCGCTCGGCGTGCGAAAGCAACCTCCGTCAACTGGGCCTGGCCGGCGTGCTGTATCTGGACGACAACCAGGACCTGTTTTTCAATCGCTGCGCGGTGCCCACCGCCGCCGGGCAGCAATGGTGGTTTGGCTGGCTGGCAGCCGGCACCGAGGGCCAGCGCGGCTTCGACCTGTCCACCGGCGCGCTGTACCCCTATCTGCACGGTGCGGAGGTGCGGGTTTGCCCCTCCCCCGTCTGGAATTCACCGCAGTTCAAGCTCAAGGGCACCAACGTGATCTTTAGTTACGGCGGCAATTCGTTTTTGCTGGCGGATGAGAAATGCGCCCCCATCAGCGCCGATGGCATGGCAAACCCGTCGGCCACCGCGCTGTTTGCCGATGCCGCGCAGGTGAACACTTTCGAGGCGCCGGCGTCGCCTTCTCATCCGATGTTCGAGGAGTGGTATTACCTGGATTTGGCGACCAACTACGCCAACTTCAACAATCAGCCCAACGCCCATTTCCGTCATGCCCAGCGGGCGGTGGTCACGTTCGCGGATGGCCACGCAGGCTTTGAACAGGCGGTCGCGGGCTCCTATGACCGGCGATTGCCCGGCGAGTGCATTGGTCAGTTGCGGCCGGCGATTCTCACGGGACAGTGATCAAAGCCCGATCCGCGGTCGCCGAGACGTGATTTTGGACCAGGCATCACCCGGTGGCAACGCCCCGCAACGCCAGGCCGTTCCATGAGGCGCTCACACATTGGCAGGTGCCCACGCAGTACCGATGCCCCTGGAGATTTACCGCGGGTGACGATCTATGGTTCCAGAGGAACCATTGACCATAGCCCGCATTTTTAAATGCGGGAGTCACGGGATTAAAGGCGTCAAGTCCCAACGGGACGGTCGAATCCCGTATGCCCCGGGGTGGGAGTTCACGACGCAATGGTTCAGCCGCCCCCGCCGGGGCTCAATCTGTGCAAATCCTCGTACCCGCAGTTGGAAACTGCGGGCCATGGTCGGCCGCCGCTCTGCGGCTGCCAGTGCGTCCTCCATGGTTTCAATGGCGGGATACAGATTATAAATGCACGCGCGCTGTTCGATGCGCCGGCGGCCGCCACGTCCGGATGCGTCAGCGCCCGGGACGGGCGCGGTCCGCGGCGGATTTTTTCAGGTTTTCTTGCAGGGTGGCGCGCAGGCGCGAAGCGTTGAATTCCGCCAGCGTGCATTGGCAAATGCCCGGCCGGTATTTCGCGCCGGGTGCCGGTTCCGCCAGGGCCGGCAGCAGTTGCGCCGCCAGCGCGTCCGCGTCGCCGGTCGTGGAACAAAAGCCCACGGGATACGCCGTGGCCATCTTCACCACGGTGCTCTCCGGGTGGCCCAAGGTGATTACCGGCAACCCGGCGGCCAGGTAGCTGACCAGTTTGGTGGGCAGGCTGAATCGGTTGTAGCGCGGATCGTCATCCGTCAGCGCCATCGGCGAAAACCCCCAGGTACATTGGCGCAGCGCGGCGGATAATTCCGGCCGCGGCAGGTTCCCGCGTTCGTTCATCCACGCCGGATTAAACCAGGGCCGGTTCCGATAGGAATGGTCGCCGAAAAATTCCAACGTCACCGGTCGGGGCAGGCGCGCGCGGATTTTTTCCACGGCGGCCACCAGCAGCGCGAATTCCCGTTCCACAATCACCGTGCCGGCATAGGCGATACGCAAAACCTCGCCGGCGGCGGGCGTGGTGGCCTCCAAGGCCGCGAAATCCTCCGGCTCCAAACCGGTGCGGTTGACGCCGCCGTGCGCGCCCGTGCGCGCCTCTATGTCGGCGGACATTTCCCGGCCAACCGTGTCGCGCGTGGTCGCCCGCACGTACAATTCATCCACCCAGCCGGAGAGCCGGCGGCAACGGGCCGCCCCCAGACCATTCACCATGCCGCGCACATCCGGATAATCGTGGATGGAAAGATGAAACGGAACGCCGGCGGCCGGGAGCACGCGGGCCAGGGGTGGAATGCTCCAGCCATGCGGAATGATCCACACCACCTCCGGCTGCAGACGGTTTACGGTTTGGCGGAAATGGCGCGCCGCCCACGGCGTCCAAAGAGTGTCCAGCACCCGGCATTTCAAATCGCGGAAGCGCCGGTTCGGATACAGCTTGGGCGGGATGGTGGCCACGGTGTGGGTGGCCACGCGCTGGCCAAAGGTCGCCTGGCGATCCGGCAGGCAACTCCACCAGCAGAGCTGGTCCACTGGCCATTCTTTCAGCATCTGGCGCACGATGGCCGCTCCGCCGCCCGCGGCATTGGGCGGGAATTCGGTGGCCACCAACAATTTGGGAAAGGCGGACATGTTCCTCAGGCTGAAAGTGCGCGGGCCCGGTGGGCTCGGTCGGTGCGCATTTGGCGCGAGCGGTTGGTTGTCAAAGGAGCCGGCATTCGAAAATCAGCAAATTAGAGGGCTTTGGGAAAGATTCAAGCGGCAAGTGGGATCGCGCTGGCCGCTGGCCGCTGGTCCATGGCCCAGTGCGCCGGGCCGTAGGGATAAAAAAAAAAGAGGCCGGACACTACTCCGGCCTCAATGAGAACAAGCACTCGAAATTATCTGACGCGCCCGGATCGAAAGTTTGCACACGGTCGACTGCCCGCTCGCGTCCAACAACGAAATGAGCATACCACGTTACTGGTTTCTGGCATGTCACCAGATGTGGGTACAGCGTCCCCAGCGCCTCCCCCGCCGGATCGGCGGGCTCCGTCCGGGCGCGGCCCAAACCCGGATTCATTGGCAAATCTGCAAAAGCCGTTTAAATGGAAGGACATTTTAACGGCTTCCAGGTTGACAAACCGTCGCCGGATCGTAACATTGCCTTATTCGGGTAGCAGCACGTTTCTTCAGCGGGGTTCCCCACCCCCACCTCCTTGG
>CAYTJG010000077.1:0-22377 GCA_964437865.1 uncultured Bifidobacteriaceae bacterium
CCGTGTGGAAATTGCCGCTGCTCCTCCTGGGCGTCAGCCTGCTCTACACCGGCGGAATGTTCTTAAACGACGCCTTTGACGAGGAATTCGACCGGTTGCGCCGGCCGGAACGGCCGATTCCCTCGGGCAAGATCCGGGCGGCCGAGGTTTGGGGGTTCGGTTTTGGGCAGCTTACCGCGGGCATCATCATCCTGTTGTGCTGCGGCAAACTGGCCGGCACGGGCGGCGTGATGCTGGCCCTGTTTATTGTACTTTACGATTTCACCCACAAGTTCTTCATGGCCTCCCCGTGGCTCATGGGCGCTTGTCGTTTTTGGGTCTACGTGATTGCCGCCGCCACCGGCCTCGAAGGTCTGACCGGCTTTGCGGTGTTCGGGGGCGTTGCCCTGGCCGGCTACGTCGTGGGCCTTACCTACGTGGCCCGCCGCGAAAGTTCCCGCGGCCAAATCCCGCTCTGGTCGCTCACCCTGCTGGCGGCCCCCATCATCCTGGCCCTCGTCATCAATACCGGCCCCTATCGTCTGCCAGCCGTGTGGCTTTCCCTGGTGCTGGGCGTGTGGGTGGGCCGTTACGTGCGCTTTCTCCTCGCCGCGGGCGACATCAACGTGGGCTGGGTGGTCACCAACCTGTTGGCCGGGATCATCCTGGTGGACTGGCTGGCGGTGGCGCCGCAAGTGCCCTTTTGGCAGACCGCCCCGATCTTTCTGGCCCTCTTCGGCCTCACCAAGTGGCTGCAAAAATTCGTCCCCGCCACCTGAGCCTCATTCAAATTGCCGGGGATCGAGCGTCAGCGCCGACGGCGGGAAATCCTCCGGCTGGCTGCCCAAGGCCTGGTTGGGCGTGTCGCCCATCTGCAATTCGAGCGTGCCGCCCTTGATCACCTCCGCATGCCGAAGCCACACCTTGGTTTGCTTATGGCCATTGAGCTGGACTTCCTGGAGGTATTTGTGGTTGGCCGAATTGTTCCGGCACACAATCGAAAAGGTATGGCCGTTGTGCAGCTTGATGTCCACGCGGTCGAACACCGGGCTGGCCAGATTGTAAACCGGCACGCCCGGCGTCACCGGGTACAGTCCCAGCATCGAGAATACCACAAAGGCCGACATGCCGCCGCCGTCCTCATCACCGGGCATGCCCAGCGTGGTCTCGGTAAACCACGTGTCGAGCAACATCCGCACCCGCTTCTGGGTCTTCCACGGCGCGCCGAGATAGTTGTACAGGTACGGAATGTGGAGGCTCGGTTCGTTGCCCATGGAGAACTGCCCGACCAAGCCGCTGGCATCGGGGAATTTTGACCAGAACTCGTATTTGCTGCGGCCCAGCCCCTCGCGGAAAAGCTGGTCGAGTTTGGCCTGGGCCGGCGCCAGGCCGCCCATCAATTCGACCAGCCCCTGCAAGTCATGCTGCACATCCCAGTCGTAGGTGTAGCCGTTGTTTTCGGTGGTGTAGTCACGCCCGCCCATGCCGCCCGACCAGCCCGGATCAAACCCCTCGATCCATTTCCCGTCGGCGTCCTTGGGCCAGGCATGGCCCCGGTCCGGCCGGAAGACGTTCTTGTAATCGGCGGCGCGCTTCAGAAACGTCTGCGTGTCGTCGTCCTTGCCCAGCGCCCGGGCCAACTGTGCGGTGCACCAGTCATCAAAGCTCTGCGCCTCCGTCACCGAAATGGCCTGCCGCCGTTCAAAAGGATGGACCAGTGAAACGGTTTCCGCCTCGCCGGGTTTGAGCGCGGGCAGATAGCCGTGCTCGCCGAGGAAATCGTCCAACGAACATTTCGGGCCGCGCCGCCACGGCAGCCAGGTGCCTGCGAGCGAATTCTTGCGCACGCCCGCGTACGCCGTGGCCAGGTCGAAATTCGTCACGCCTTTGGCCCAGCAATCGGCGAACCACGGCGCCGCCTGGTTGCCCGTCATGCATTCGTTGTTGCCCCACAACACGGCAAAGGAAGGCAGCCAGCCGGACTGCTCGAACATGCGCACGTAGGATTGCACCTTGTCCGCCTCCATCTCCGGGTTGAGCAGCGTCTGCAACGGCTCAAGCGCCCGGTACGTGTCCCACAACCAGTTGTCCACATAAAACGGCCGCGCATCCGTGTGCACCTGATGGTCAAACGCGCTGTAATAGCGGCCATCCTCGCTGATGTTGACCATGCGCTCGTAACACCGGTAGAGCGCCGTGTAGAAAACCCGCTTCTGCTCGGGCGTGCCCCCGGTGACCTGGATCTGGCCCAGCACCTCGTTCCAGCGGGCCCGGGCCGCCGCCCGCACCGCGCCAAAATCCCACGCGGGAATCTCCTTCCGCAGATTCGCCTGCGCCTGCTCCGCGCTGATGAACGAGATGCCGTAGCGAAATTCCAGGACTTTCTGTTCCCCGGTGGCCGTGATCACCAGCCGCTCCCCCTTCCCGGCGGTTGACTTCTCCGCCGTGATCGGCGCGCTGAATTCCCCGTAAACATACGCCTGCATTTCACCCGGGGACAACCGGCCCTCGCCCGCGAACTTTTCCGACCCCGAGACGCTGCCGTCCGCGTTCACGGTCCAGGCGCCCTCGTGCCGGTTGGCCAGGAGCACCACCGCCTTGCCGGCGGGAAACGCAAAGCGAAAATAGCCGCACCGCGCCGTCGGCGAAAACTCGATGCCCAGGAGTGAATCGTCCAAACGCGCCGAATAATAATACGGCGTCTCGGTCTCCTGATCGTACGTCTGCGCCCGCTCCCAGGCGTCCGCGCCACCGGCCGAGGGCATCAGCCAGAACAACTCGCCCAGCCGGTGCGAAATGATCGTCAAGGGAAAGGAATGAATCTGGTCGTCCAACTGGTCTTTGCGCACCGGATAAACCCGGACCATGCTATTCGGCAGCGACACCGTCGGCCGCGTGGGCTCCAACATGAACCCCTGGCCGCCGATGGACGGCGTCACCCACTCCACTTGCGCCTGTCCGGTCACGACCCAGCCCAGCATGGCCGCGAGCGCGGCCCCAACGATTTGTTTATGCATGCGAATTTTTGAGCGTTGTTTTGGAAGCCCATTTTGAGAAGCCGCCGTCCCGGAAGCAACGCCAATGTGACCGCCCTCGCCCGCCGATTCCGGCACCCCGTTTTCGGGGATGGACGGCTTTGCCCCCTTGCAATTTACCCCGTTTCCTTCACATTTAAACGTTCGCTGCCCCCGACGCCTGGTCGTCCGGGGCGCCGCACATTATGAATTACGGTCTGAACCTCAAATCCGCCGGCGCGCTGGATCTCCTGTCGCTGGGCGCGCTGGTGCACCGGCTGGACCCGGGCATCACCCCGTTTCGCAAGGCCACCCATTGCGATATTCACGTCAGTGGCGGCGAATTCAACGTGGCCGCCAATCTTGCCGATTGCTTCCGCTTGAACACCGGGATCGCCAGTGCCATGGTGGATTATCCCATCGGCGACCTGGTGGCCGAACGCGTGCGCGCCATGGGCGTAAAGCCATTCTACAAGCGCTTTGCGCATGACGGCGTGCGCGGTCCCAACTTGGCCACCGTGTATTCCGATCGCGGTCAGGGCGTCCGGGCTCCCGTGGTCTTTTACAATCGCAGCAACGAAGCTGCCGCGCAGCTCAAGCCGGGCGATTTCGACTGGAACACGATCTTCGGCGCCGGCGTCCGCTGGTTCCACAGCGGGGGGATTTTCGCGGCGCTCTCCGCGACCACCGGGGAGCTCATAGCCGAGGCCATGGCCGCCGCCCAGGCCCACGGTGCCATCACCTCCTTTGATTTGAACTATCGGGCCAAGCTCTGGGAAATCTGGGGCGGCCAGTCCCGGGCGCTCGCGGTGCTGGACCGCATCGTGCGGCACGTGGACGTGCTGGTAGGCAACGAGGAAGACCTGCAAAAAGGCCTCGGCATCACCGGCCAGGATGTGGAACGCAAATCCAAATTGGATCCCTCGGCTTTCTACGCGCTCATCGACCAGGCCGTGAAGAAATTTCCGAACATCAAGATCGTGGCCACCACGCTGCGGGAAGTGCATTCCACCAACCGCCATACCTGGGGCGCGGTCGCCTGGATCAACGGCCACACCTGCCAGTCGCCCACGTGCGAGCTCGACGTCCTCGACCGGGTCGGCGGTGGCGACGGCTTTGCCGCCGGTTTCTTCCACGGACTGCTCTCCGGCGCCAGTGAGCAGGAGGCGGTGAATCTGGGCTGGGCGCACGGCGCGCTGCTCACCACCTTCCCCGGCGACACCACCATGGCCACGCTGGAACAAGTCAAGGCCTTCGCCCAAGGCGGTTCCGCCCGCATCCAGCGCTGAGCCATGAACCGCCCGCCGACCGATTGATATGCTCTATTTCGCCCGCGGCTCCGTGGCCGACCACCTCTCCGACGCCGATCTGCGCGCCGGTCTGTTTGCCGCGCTCGAAAAGCTCGGCCCCCGCCGGCGTGTGTTGGCCGTACCGCCGGATTTCACCCGGTTTCATTCCCAGGCCGGGCGCCTGACGCGCCTGGCATTTGAGTTTTTTGGCGATCGGCTTACCGACGTGCTGCCCGCGCTCGGCACCCACTCGCCCATGACCCCCGGGCAAATCGCGGAAATGTACGCCGGCGTGCCCGCAAGCCTGTTCCGCGTGCACAACTGGCGCACCGGCATCACCACGGTTGGCGAGGTCCCGGCCGACTTTGTCCGCGAGGCTTCCGCCGAGGCGGTCGATTTTCCCTGGCCCGCCCAGATTGCCAACCTGATCGCCACCGGCGGACATGACCTGATTCTCTCCCTCGGCCAGGTGGTACCGCATGAGGTCGTGGGCATGGCCAACTATAACAAGAACATTTTCGTGGGCACTGGCGGGCCGGAGGGCATCAACAAAAGCCATTTCATCGGCGCGGCCTATGGCATGGAACGCATGATGGGGCGCGCCGACACCCCGGTGCGCCGCGTGCTGAATTACGCGTCGGAACATTTCATCCGCCACCTGCCCATCGTCTATGTGCACACCGTGGTGGGACGCGACGCCGAGGGCGGGTTGGCCGTGCGCGGCTTGTTTATCAGCGATGACGCCTCCGGTTTTGAGCGGGCGGCCGAGCTCTCACTGGCGGTGAATTTTGAAATGCTCGCCGAACCGCTGGCCAAGGTCGTGGTCCACCTCGATCCGGCGGAGTTCAAGAGCACCTGGCTGGGCAACAAGGCCATCTACCGCACCCGCATGGCCCTGGCCGACGGCGGCGAACTGGTCATCCTGGCCCCCGGTCTCCGGGAATTCGGCGAAGACCGGGAGATCGACCGGCTCATTCGCAAATACGGTTATCGCGGCACCCCGGCCACCCTGGCGGCCACCCGGGCCAATGCCGAACTGCAACAAAACCTGAGCGCCGCGGCCCACCTGATCCATGGTTCCAGCGAAGGCCGCTTCCGTATCACCTATTGTCCCGGGCATCTGACGCGGCCGGAAATCGAGAGCGTTAATTTCCAATACGCCGACCTCCCCTCCACCCGGCGGCGCTACGACCCTGACCGCTTGCGGGACGGCTGGAACACGTTGCCCGATGGGGAGCGAATTTTCTTCATCTCCAACCCTGCGCTCGGTCTGTGGGCCTGCCGCCAAAGGTTCGCTGAATGATCTCCATCTCCGATATTCAACCCGCCGGCACCGACCTGGTAACCCAGGTTGAGGAAATCTTTTCCTCGACTGGCATTTTGTCGCACTCGAAAAACTTCGAGTTCCGTCCGCAGCAACAACAAATGGCCATGGCCGTGGCGCGCGCGCTGCAAAACCAGGAGCACCTGGCCGTCGAGGCCGGCACCGGCGTCGGCAAGTCGCTCGCCTACCTGATCCCCGCCATCCTGTTCGCGGTGGCCCAGCGCAAAAAAGCCGTGGTCTCCACGCACACCATCAACCTGCAGGAGCAGCTCACCGAAAAAGACCTGCCTTTGCTCACCCAGGTGTTGGGCGCTTTGCCCGACCCGGTGCGGTTCAGCTACGCCATGCTCAAGGGCCGGGCAAATTACCTCTGCACCCGCCGGCTGCAAAAAGCCATCCAGCAAAGCGGCAGCCTCTTTACCTCCTCCGAAGCCGAGGAATTGCAGCGCATCTACGAGTGGTCCAAACACACCAAGGACGGCAGCCTGTCCGATTTCGAGTTTGAGCCCGACCCGAAAGTCTGGGCCCAGGTTTGCTCCGAGCGCGGCCTGTGCTCGCCCAAGACCTGCGGCCATCAATCCGATTTCGCCAAGGACCATGACCTCTGCTTTTTCCAGCGCGTGCGCAACCGCATCATGTCGGCGGATGTCGTCATCTTGAACCACACCTTGTTTTTCACACTGCTGGGCGGCGTGGACGAGGACCAGGAGGGCGGCATCCTGTTCAAGAACGACTTTGTGATTTTCGACGAGGCGCACACCATGGAAAACGTGGCCTCGCGCCATATCGGCTTGAGTGTTTCGAGCGCGCAAGTGCGCTGGTCGCTCAACCGGCTGTGGAATCCCCACACCCAAAAAGGTCTCCTGGCCACCTTGGGCCGGGGTGCCGCCGTGAAGCTGGTGGCCGATATCCTGGACGAGTCCGGCAAGTTCTTTGACAATGTGGAGGACGCGTGCGAGTCCATTCAGGCAGAAGTCAAAAAAAGTGCGTCCGCCGGTGGCGACCGGAAACGGGCCTGGTCCGAACTGCGCGTCCGCCGGCCGGAACTGGTGCCGGACAACGTGACGCTCCCCATTCAGCGCCTGCGCGAAGCGGTGAGTGATCTGGTGAAAACCAGCAACGACAAGGAGATCGGACAGGAACTGCTCGAATGCAACCGCCGGCTGGGCGAGTTGAAGGAGGAAGTCGTCGAATTTCTCGGCCAGACCGCCGAGGACCACGTGTATTGGGTGGAACGCACCGGCAAGTCCCAGCGCACGCTCGCCCTCAACGCCGCGCCCATCGACGTGGCGGAGTTTTTGCGCCGCCGGCTGTTCGAGTCTGACACCAGCGTCATCATGACCAGCGCCACGCTGGGCATCCGCAACGCCGAACGCACCCAACCCGAGGCGGCGGGGAGCGACCGCCCCGCCCTGCCCCGTCGGCGTTCCACGCTCCGAGCGCCCGAGACCGCCCTCGCCTATTTCGCCAAACGGGTCGGCTGCGAGTCCGCCACGCAATTGCAGGTGGGCACACCGTACGATTACGAGCGCCAGATGACGCTGTTCACCGTCAAGAAAATGCCCGACCCGCGCGAAACCGGCTATGCCGACGCCCTCGAACATTGGATCGGCCATTTTATCAAAAAGACCCACGGCAAGGCTTTCGTGCTATTCACCAGCTACAAGCTGATGCAGGACATGGCCGGACGGATGCAGCCGTTTTTTGACCAGCTCAAAATCGAGCTCTTTGTCCAGGGCACGGGCACGCCCCGGTCCACCATGCTCGAGAAATTCAAGGCCGACGTCGATTCCGTGCTCTTTGGCACCGACAGCTTTTGGCAGGGCGTGGATGTGCCGGGCGAAGCCTTGAGCAACGTCATCATCACCCGCCTGCCCTTTGCCGTGCCAGACCATCCACTCATCGAGGCGCGCATCGAGGCCATCGAGGCCCGCGGCGGCAATTCCTTCGGCGAATACTCCCTGCCCGAGGCCATCCTGAAGTTCCGCCAGGGCGTCGGCCGCTTGATCCGCACCAAGACCGACACGGGCATCGTCGTGGTGCTGGACAACCGCATCCTGACCAAGCAATACGGGCAGGCGTTTCTGGATGCCCTGCCGAAATGCCCGTTGGAAATCGCCTGACCGTTACTTCTTGCGGAACAAACCAAACAGCAGGCTCTGCAAATCCGGCCGGGGCTTGTCTGCCGACTTCTCCCCCCCAGCATGGGGCGGCACGCTATCCGGCGGTGGAACGCCTGACGCCTTTTGCAAGAGCGAAGCGAACGTGGGAGCCGTTTCAACAACACCCGGTCCAACAACACCCGGTCCAGCGACACTGGTCCCAGCAACACCAGTTCCAACCTCGCCAGTTTCCGCAGCACCCGTCCCGGCAACACTGGATTCGGCGATACATTTGCGGGCTTCGCTGTGACCACGATCGGCCGCCTGGCCGAGCCACTGCAGCGCCCGCACCGGATCCACGGTCACGCCCCGTCCCAAGCGATAGGCCATGCCCAGCGTAAATTCAGCGTTGGCGTCTCCTTGCGCCGCTGCTTTCTGCAACCAGGACAACGCCACCGCGTCATCCTGCGCCGCTCCCTGGCCGTTGAGGTAACAGACCGCCAGGCAAAACTCCGCCGTGGCAAATCCCTGCTCCGCCGCCCGGCTAAAACATTGAAACGCGTCGCGAAACTGGTGTTGGCGAAAATAGGCCACCCCGAGATCGGTCACCCAGCGCACATCCACCGGCGCGCGCGTCAGCACCGGCGGTGGCGGGTCCGGCGGCAAGCTGACGGTGATGGCTTCCGGCTCCGCCGGCCGCGACTTTGGCTGGGCAGCCACGGGTGGCGGCGTTGGCTCCAGCCAGGGGGCGGTCTCCGCTGCTGCAGTCGCCGGTCCAACCACCGGTTTATCGGCCACCGGCATTTCGGCGGTCCCGGCTGAGGAAGGCTGTGTCCAGCCCTCGTCCAAAACCAACAGCGGGGGCGGCGGCGGCGGTTCCTGCAAATTCGTTTCCCAGCCGCAAGACGGACACGTCACGCGACACTGGTTGCGGCCCGCCAGTTGCACGACATCGAACTTAATGGCCTGGCGGCAATGCTCGCACTGCCACACCGCAAACCGCGGTTCCCATGGGGTTTCGTCGGCCATATTTGCGTTGGCGGTCAGCCGGCCATCTGGCCGCGGGTGACGCCCAGTTGATTAAAAAGTCTCAGTTCGCGCCAGAGCTGCGTGCCGGAGATTTCGCCGCGCAGGAGCTGCCGGTATTTGGCAATCGTGCGCAGTACTTCCGCCGGCCCCTCGTTCAAGAACTCCAGCCGGAAATGACGCACGCCCACCGCCAGCAACCGTTCCACAAACTCGGCGCCCGTTTGCGCCTGGGAATTGAAAACCGTGTTGCGGCAGCCCGCATCGGCCTTGAGCGGGTGCTCCGCGCCCACCCGATCCCGCAGCCGCACGTCGTGCCGGTCGCAGGGCCGGCCGCAGTCGTGATAATCCCGGCCCGCCGAGAGAAACGCGCAAAAGACGCAGTGCTCCATATGAAACATCGGCATGTGCTGATGGATGGTCACCTCAAACCAGGCCGGTGGTGCCGCCGCCAGCAGGGCATCCAACTGCAGCACGTTCAGGTCGTAACTGGCCGTCACGCGCTCCAGACCAAAGTGGTTCTTGAAATAATCCGCCGCCCGGCTATTCGCCACGTTCAACGAAAAATCCCCCACCCGCCGGGCCTCCGCGAAAAACCGGAGGTGGTCGTAATTGCGCACCAGATAGCCATCGGCCTGGGCGGACTGCACCTGCTGGAGAATCCACTCGTCGCCCGGCTTGAAAATGCGCGGCGGCGCCACGTAAATCGCCGGGGCGCCGGTCCCCACAGCCGCCTCACAGCCGTGCGCCGTATGAAAGAGCATCACCGCCTCGCGATATTTCTTGGGGTCTTCAAATTCACAATAAACGGTCGTCACGCCGCCCTGCAAGGCCGCTTCCAATTGGGCCAGGCTGCGCACCAGCACGATCAAATTGGCGGCCGCCGGCGTCGCCGGAACGTCAGACGGCTGGCCGCCCTCCTTGAGGGCGGGTTGCGGGGGAGCGGGTTCGTCCACCAATTGCCAGCGTTTGGGCGCGGCCCGGAGTTGTTCCAGCGCGGCCACCGCGGCGCGGCGGAGGCGGTTTAGCTCGCTGACGGGCAACATCAGCTCGCCCGCCAGGAAGTTGCTGAGCCCGCCCAGCCTAAACGGCGTGCCGCCCAGGCGCCCCAGCTGATCGCGCAGCTTCTCCCCGGTCAAGGGGAGCTTGCGCGCCGGCGTCAACGGCAGGGCCGAAGCCACTTGAACCACGTTTCCCAAATCATCCCGCACCATGAGCGTGAGCGGTTTGCCCGCCAGCCCATGCGTCTCCATTGCCAGCGGACGCTGGAAGCGGGGCACCTCGCCCGCGAAACTCTGGCGCAACCGCCGGTCCAATTCCGGATCGTTCGTCTTCCAGAGTTTGTCCCCCACGTGAACCCGGGAAAAATCAATATCGCCATACCCAAATCGCACTTCCACGCTTCGGCCCTCGGCTTTCAATCCCCGGCTGGCGGCCGGCAACTCGCGAATTTCATACACGCGGCCGCCCTCCTCTTTGTCCTCGGGCCGGCCGGCATCAAACACCACGCCGTCGCCCAATTTGAGCGGCGCCGCCAGCTCCAGCACCACCCCATCGCGCACCAGACGGTTTACTTCCCCCAGCAACACCCCCCGTTTCTTGCCAAAGCGCGCATGCACCAACCGGCGATTGTCCGTACCGCCAAACCACCCGGTGAACAATCCCCGCGAGAATGACATCTCCATCTCATACTGGTCCGCCGGGCCGGCCGCGGCCGGAGGCTCCGTCGGTAGCTGGGCCACCGGCGGGCCATCACCCCGGGCCTCGCCCGTCGCCCGTTGATCCAGCGCCTGCCGGTAAATCCGGGTGATGCTCGCCACATATTCCGGGGATTTTAGCCGCCCCTCGATTTTCAGCGAGGCCACGCCCGCGCGGATGATCTCCGGCAGGATTTCACGTCCCGCCAGGTCCTGCGGACTCAGCAGATACCGGCGGTCGCCCAGCGGCACCGGCTGCCCATCGGCCACCAGTTCATACGGCATCCGGCACGCCTGGGCGCACTCGCCGCGGTTGGCGGAGCGCCCGCCGAGCGATTCACTCGTCAGGCATTGGCCGGAATAAGCCACACACAAGGCCCCATGCACGAACACCTCGAGGGGCATGGCCGGCGCGCCGGCGCGAATTTTCGCGATTTCGCCGAGCGAACATTCCCGCGCCAGCACGACCAATTGGCAGCCCAGATCGCGGCAGAATTCCACCCCGGCCAGGCTGGTGACGGTCATCTGGGTGGAGGCATGGATGGGAAAATCCGGGGACAGTTCGCGGATCAACCGGCAAATCCCGGCGTCCTGCACGATCGCCGCGTCCACGCCGGCCGCGATGATGCCGCGCAAATACGTCCGCGCGTCCGGCAGCTCGTTTTCAAACACCAGGGTGTTGAACGTCACGTACCCCTTCACGCCGCGGCGATGGAGAAAGGCCATGAGCGGGGCCAGATCCGCCTCGGTGAAGTTGTTGGCCCGCATGCGGGCGTTGAACTTGTTCAGTCCGAAATAGATGGCATCCGCCCCATTCTCGACGGCGGCCCGCACGCAATCCCAATCGCCCGCCGGCGCCAGCAATTCCGGGAGGGAATTGGCGGCGGACAAAGGGCGGGTTGGGGCCAGCGTGGCGGCGGCGGTCATTTCAACCTCAATTTAACAGCTAAATCAGGTGCGCTCAAAACATCTTTGCGCCGCAAAAAATCATTTTCCTCACGGACGAAGTCTGTAAGCTATGCGGTAAAATGATTCATCCGACAGCCATCGTTAATCCACAGGCGAAACTGCATCCCTCCGTCGAGGTGGGGCCCTATGCCGTGATCGACGCCGGAGTGGAACTGGGGGCCAACTGTATCGTCGGGCCGCACGCTTATCTGACCGGCCTCACCAAGGCCGGCACCGGCAACAAGTTCCACGCCAGTTGCGTCATTGGCGGCACGCCCCAGGACCTCAAATACAAGGGCGAAGCCACGGGCCTGATCATCGGCGACAACAACACCTTCCGCGAGCACGTCACCGTGAACTGCGCCACCACGCCGGAGGAAGACACCGTGATTGGCTCGAACAATCTCATCATGGCCAGCGCCCACATCGGGCATAATTCCGTGGTGGGCAATCACGTGATCATGGCCAACAGCTCCATGCTCGGCGGCCATGCGCACATCGCGGACCGAGCGCTGATCTCCGGCGGCTGCCTGGTGCATCAGTTCTGCCGCATCGGCACCCTGGCCATCATGCAGGGCGGCTCGGCCATCAGCAAGGACCTGGCCCCGTTCACCATCGCCTACGAAACGAACCTCATTTGCGGCCTGAATATCATCGGCTTGCGCCGCAACGGCTTCTCGGCCGCCGATCGAATCGAATTGAAAAACCTGTATCGCGCGCTGTTCCGCAGCGGACGCAACCTCACCGAGGCCGTCGCGGCGGCCCGCCAGGAATTTTCGAGCCAGCACGCGCAGGTCATGCTAGACTTCATTGCCGCCTCCAAGCGCGGGGTCTGCGTGCCCGGCGGCGGGTCACACGCCGATAACGATGACGAATGATATGAAATACCGGATTGTCGGCGCCGATGGCAACACCTACGGCCCGGTCACACTGGAACAACTCCGCCAATGGCTGACCGAGGGCCGAGTGGACAGCCGGACGCCCGTCTACGTGGAAGGCGCCACCAACTGGACCTATATCAGCCTGCTGCCCGAATTCGCCCCGGCCCAGCCGCCGACACCACCGGCCGCCAGCCCCATTCAGCCCATGGTCTTGCGCCGCGGAACCAATGGCTTTGCCACCGCCGGCCTGGTCTGCTCCCTGCTCGCCTGGACCATTTGTTGTTGCTGCGGCGGTTTGCCCTTCAATTTGCTCGGCTTGGTCTTCTCCATCGTCGCGCTGGTGCAGATCAGCGCCCAGGCCGACCCGCAGGACGGCCGCAGCTTGGCCATCATTGGTCTGGTGCTCTCGAGCCTCAGCCTGCTGTTTGGCCTGTTTTACGGGGTCTTTCAACTCGCGACCAATCCGGGGTCCATCAACTGGTCCACTTCCTTCCAATGAACCCTGCGCCGCCCAAGCTCTCATCGGCCAACCTCTGGTTCGCGGCGGCGGTCATCCTCTTCGTGGCAACGGGAATCAGCGCGGTCGTCTTTTTCTTCAATCCCTCGGCCCATCACTTTTACCCGGTGTGTCAGTTCCACCGGCTGACCGGCCTGAACTGTCCCGGTTGCGGCGGCACCCGGGCCTTTTACGCCCTGCTCCACGGTGACGTTCTCACCGCCTTGCACGATAACGCCCTCTTCGTGCTGGGCCTCCCTTGGCTGGTGGCTCGCGGCGGCTGGTTCGCGCTGAAACGCCGGCGGGGACGCCCCAACGGAGACTTCTTCCCAGCCAAATTCGTCATTCCGCTGCTGGTCATCATTTTCGCTTTCGGCATCCTGCGCAACCTCCCCGTCTTCGCCTTCCTGTCACCATGAACCGCCACGCCGCCCGCTCGGGGATCGCGCCTGTGGACGCCGTGACTTGCGGCCGCGGTCGTGCCTTAGGTTGAATGTTGAATGTTTTCCCATCATCTTGGCGTGAATTCGTCCCCCGGTTTCTGCCTTCCCAGCGCAACCACTCGCGCTGGCGCCACCTCCAGGCGGCGCAAGGCCTTACCCGCCGAGTGATCCCGTCGTTCCTCGTCTGCCTGTTGCTGCTCGGCGGCTGCCAGTCCCCGGTGCACAGCCTCTTCACCGCCACCGGTCCCGGTTGGCACATACAGCAGGGCCAGGCCGTTTGGCGCCCCGAACGCGACCGGCCGGAATTCGGCGGCGACCTCGTGCTGGCCAGCGACCAGGCGGGCCGCCATCTGATCCAATTCGACAAGACACCCATGGCCATCCTGTCTGCCCAAACCACCTCAAACCGATGGCTGATCCAATTCCCGCCGCGCGACCTGAGTTTCAGTGGCTACGGCGCCGGTCCCACCCGCTTTGCCTGGCTCTATCTTCCCCGGGCGCTCGACGGCAAACCGCTGCCGCCGGCACTTCACTTTGAGCATAAGCCAGACGGCGGCTGGCGCCTCGAAAACACCCGCACCGGTGAAAGCTTGGAGGGCTTTCTCGCCCCCTAATGTTCCCCCCCCAGAGCGAAGAAACGAATATCTCCCGCCGTTGGAATTCCCGGAGGCAATTCAACCTCCGCCGGTGCAGATACGAATAGGACTTGGCTTAGCGCACCGGCCACAAAAAAAAGTGCAATCCTTCGAAGGACTGCACTCTTAATTCCCAATTAAAGCAGATGAGATCAGGATTTCTTGGCCGCTTTAACCTTGGCCCAGCGCGCTTTTTGCGCCGCGATAATACGAGCCCGGCCGGCCGCACTCATTTTCCGCTTGGCCGGCTTCGCGGGTTGCGCAGCTACTTCCGGCTTCTGCCCCTTGGCCTTGGCCCAGCGCGCACGCTGGGCGGCCGCGATGCGCGCCCTGCCAGCCGCCGACATTCCCCCTTTTTTCGGACCCCGCTTGCCCGGAATTTTAACTTCCGGAGCGGAAGCACCGAGCAAGGCAGCTAACTCAGCGTTCAGTTGTTCAATTTTTTCAGCGATACCGGCAGCCTTGTTTAATTGGCTGGCCGTTAGATTTGATAGATTCATGAGCGGTGAAGTTTAGCGCAAATATGAGATTTGGCAATAGATAGATGATTCACTGTAAGTCGCCCATCTTCCGGACGGCATAAAGGCTGCCGCGGCGAGACGATTAACTTTGCGCCTTGGCTGGCTCAAGCCCCGCGTCGAAAGCCGCAATTATAAATCGGCGCGGTAACGGCAGGCTCAGGGCGTGGTAGATAAAAGTAAAATCATCCTGGTGAATTATCTGTCAACCTTGGGGGAACTTACCAACCCCCCAACGGCCACACCCGCAGCGACGGTTGGGAATATTATCAACGTGCGCAGGCGGTTGGCCCTTGGCCTCTTGGCCTCCAGTCGACTGGGCCGCGAAACCGGCCCTCGCTTCCAACCGGCCAGGAACTTCTCCCGGGGCGGTGGACGAAACCCCTTGGGCCGAAGGAACAGGTTTTGCCGTCCGGACAGCCTTGTGTTTTCTTGGCCCCCCACATATTCGCTGCATTGCCAAAATGACACACATCGTTGTCTGTATAAATATTATATAATGCTCATCATAAAATACTTATTGCGGACATTCAGCAACAGGTGGTGGGCGCGGAGCAAGGCGTGGACATCGCTGAGCTGCGGGCCAACGCCAACGTCAAGCAGGCCACGGGCGAGGCCGAGTCCATACGACTCCGCGCCCTCGGCGAGGCGGAAGCCATCCGCGCCACCGGCCAGGCCAAGGCCGAAGCCTATCGCGCGGGGGTGGCCTCGTTGGGCGCCCAGGGTTATACGCTCATGCAACTCATGCAAATCGTGGGCGAGCGCAACGTGCGCATCGTGCCTGACGTGGCCGTGAGCGGCCAGAATGGCAGCCCGGGACTGGTGGACGGTCTACTCGGCATCATGCTGCGCCAGCAGGCCGGCGGCCAGGCCTCGGGGCCTGGCGGCCAGCACTGAGCGAGGCAGGGCAAAGCGGCCCTTCGTCCTGGCGGGGCCATGCGGGGTGACGGTAGTGCAAAATCACCTCTCAGCGCCCAGACGGACAACATCAAGCGGCGCGCTGAAACCAGCGCGCCGCTTCTCATTATTCAATCCTATTTGTCTTATCTAATTTAATTTATGTCCGGCGGGATTAATCGCGCAAGATATTAGATTTTATGGATTGCAATCGCCTGCCAGCCTAATGATAAACCGGAATGAGAATTATCTTTGAGAATTTTCAAATGAAAGGCAATCCTCCAACGTCTTAAATTCAGAACAAATACCTGCGAGTTGACGCGAATCGAGGGTGCAATGGGGGGGCGCAACCTGTGCAGAAAATTGAAGCCCTGACAATATCGATAAAGTAAAATTGAAACTTTTTGCAGTTCTTTGAAAGAAGTGACACGGCCTCAACGAGGTATATGTAGAAAGATCGTGATTTTGGGTGACACGAATATTAAATGAGCTTGTCGGATTATGACGACGGTGTGTCTTCAGCCAAGGCGCCGAGAGGGGCGCTTGGGCGTTGCTTTGAAAGCAATCGAGACACCAGTAAATTTTCCCCCCTCGTTTCAGTGGTCCAAATCGGCGGAATATGGCTTAAGGGCAGGGCTTGCAATTGGGGCTCAAGGGCAGGGATATCGGGCAGGGACAAAAAGGGAATTGGGCAGGGATACAGGGCAGGGATACAGGGCAGGGATACAGGGCAGGGCATCAGGGAAAAAAGGGAAAAGGGTACGGGCGATTGGACTGTGGCGGGGGGGGAACTTCGCCGTTGTTGAGCTATGAATAATGTGACACTACCATCCGAAGTCTTGCTGCCGACTCGCTACAGTCTCTTGAGCCGGTTGGAGGATTGGGATGATCAGGAAAGCTGGAAGGAGTTTTTTGACACGTACTGGCGACTGATTTACTCCTTTGCCGTGAAATCGGGACTGACCGGAGCCGAGGCGGAAGATGTCGTGCAGGAAACCATCATTTCGGTGGCCAAGGACATCCAGAAATTCAAACGGGACCGGAACCTGGGCTCTTTCAAAGGCTGGCTGCGAAACCTGACCCGCTGGCGGGTGGCGGATCAATTGCGCAAGCGGCAGCAACTGCCGACCGTGCCCCTGGAGATCGCGGAACAGGAATCATCCGAAGGGCTCCCGGTCGAAATGCCGGTCTCTGCCGAATCGGAATTGGTTTGGGATGACGAATGGCGGGCCAACCTGTTGAAAGTGGCGCTGGATAACCTCAAGCGCACGGTGAAAGAGGAACATTTTCAGATGTTCGACCTGTATGTGCTGAAGCAATGGCCGGCGGATAAGGTGGCCACGACCCTGGGCGTCACCTTGAGCCGGGTCTATCTGGTCAAATTCCGGCTGGCGGCCTTGCTAAAGAAGGAAATTCAGCGATTGGAAAGCCGTGAGTTGCAAATTAAATGAGCCCGACCGACGAATCTGCGGACCTACCGGCGCCGCAACCGATCGTCGCCGAGCATCAGCTTATCCGTCTGATCGGCGTCGGCAGCGGCGGTGAAGTCTGGCTGGCCCGGAATGCCATCGGCGTTTACCGCGCGGTCAAAATCGTCTTCCGCAAGACCTTCCCATTTCCCAAGCCGTACGAGGATGAATTTCAGGGGCTGCTGCGGTTTGAGCCGCTCTCCCGGCAACACGACGGCCTGGTGGACATCCTGCAAATCGGCGGCGACGCCGAAGCCGGGTATTTCTATTACGTCATGGAATTGGCCGACGATGCCCACACCAGCCAGACGATCGACCCCGATTATTACCGTCCCCGCACACTGGCGGTGGACTTGGCGGAACGCCGGCAACTGCCCATTGGCGAATGCATCCGGCTGGGCGCCCCGATCGCTTCCGCCCTGGGTTTCATGCACCGCCACGGTTTGATCCACCGGGACGTGAAGCCAGGCAACATCATTTTCGTCAACGGCTTTCCCAAACTGGTGGACGCCGGCCTGGTGACGGAGATGTTCAAGACCCGCTCGCGCGTTGGCACCGAGGGCTATATCGCCCCCGAAGGCCCCGGCACCGCGCGCGCCGACATCTATGCTCTCGGCAAAGTGCTTTACGAAATCAGCACCGGCAAGGACCGCAACGACTATCCCGAACTGCCCGTCCAAATGGGCAGCCCTTCGGCCACCCGCGACTTGGTGCAATTCAACAAGATCGTCCTCAAGGCCTGCCGCACCAATCCCCGCCTCCGCTACGCCGAGGCCGAGGAAATGATGAGCGACCTGCTGGCCTTCCAGTTCAGCCCCCGCAGCCCTTTCGAAAGCCGGGAGATTCCTCATTGGGCCACGTGGCTTGGCTTCGGTGGCCTGCTGGCCATGATCGGACTGATCGTCTGCCTGCTCGTGCGCATGTGGTCGCTACATTAAAACCTGCAAATTCCCGGTGGACTGCAAAATCTTCACAAATTTTTGTAATGTCTACAGACATTTGCGTTTTATATAGGTGATGGGACACGATCAACACGCCAACCCTAAAAACAGTGGTCAGACTTCCCGCTCTGCGCCGGGGAGGCCTCGGTAAGCCTGACCGCCACAGTCCGTGGTTCAGAACGACGGTGCGCTCAATCTTTGAGCGCACCGTTTGTGCTTAACGCACCGGCACACCGCCGCCGCCATCGGCGCAGGAGCAACCGCACGAAGGGCGACGATTCACCGCCGCCAACCGGCAGCGCGCGGTTCACCGTTCCCGCCACACACGCCTGGGTGCTGAAGTTCGTCCAGTTCAGCCGATCCGGTGGCGTCTGAATGACGCAAAGGTGCCCAGCTTTTATTCTCCCTTGGTCCTCGGGTGTGGCTTATCCTGCGCGCAATGTTCGAACTCCTCCAAACCGATTTCGGAACGCAGGCGCGGCTGGGTCGCTTGACCACGGCGCGCGGCACCGTGGAAACGCCTGTTTACATGCCCGTGGGCACCCAGGCCACCGTCAAGGCCATGGACCCGCGCGAACTCATCGAGTGTGGCACCCAGATCATCCTCGGCAACACGTACCATTTGAACATCCGGCCCGGACTCGAAATCATCACCGCCGCCGGCGGTTTGCATCGGTTCATGAACTGGAACAAACCGATCCTGACCGATAGCGGCGGCTTCCAGGTTTTCAGCCTGGCCAAAATCCGCAAAATCAAGCCGCACGGCGTCGAGTTCCGCTCGCACTTGGACGGCTCACCGCTGTTTCTGGGCCCCAAGGAGAGCATGGCCATCCAGCGCGTCCTCGGCTCGGACATCGCCATGGTCTTTGACGAATGCCCGCCCCACGACGCCACGCCACGCGATCGGCGCCATGCCGTCGAACGCACCATCCGCTGGGCCGGTGAATGCCGCGAGCAACCGCGCGCCGAGAGCCAGAAAGTGTTCGGCATTGTGCAGGGCGGCAACGACCCAGCCCTCCGCGAACAATGCGCCAAGGCTGTGGTCGCACTGGATTTTGACGGCTACGCCATCGGCGGCGTGAGCGTCGGCGAACCGGAACCGGAGATGTTCCAAGCCATCGAGTTCACCGTGCCGCACCTGCCCGCCCACAAGGCCCGCTACGCCATGGGCCTGGGCACGCCCGCGCAAATGATCGAACTGGTCGCCCGCGGGGTGGACATGTTCGACTGCGTACTGCCCACCCGCGTGGCCCGCAACGGCACCGCCTATACCCGCCGCGGCGCCCTCGGCATCAAGGGGGGCCAGTTCAAGGCCGATTTCCGCCCCATCGAGGAAGGCTGCACCTGTTTCGCCTGCCAACATTTCACGCGCGCCTACCTCCGCCACCTCCTGAACGTCAACGAGATTCTCGGCCTCCGCATGCTCAGCGTCCATAACACCCACCTGTACCTCCAGACGATGGCCGACGCCCGGACGCACCTGGCCGCCGGCACCTTCGGCGGTTTCTACCGGGAATTTATCGCCAATTTCAAGCCGTCGGAAAAAATCCTCGCCCAGCGCAAAAAAGGAAACGCCCCCGCCTGAGGCCCCCGCCCGGCCGCGAGCCGGCGGCTGCCACCTTGGCGGTGCGTTTGAACCGGCCGATATAATATTTGCCCGCCCGCCCGGGATATGGCATTCTTTTGTCATAGTAATAACAATTTTTGTATACCTATGAGCAAACCAAAGATCATCGCCTATTTGAAACCCACCTGCGGCTGGAGCCAGGGTGTGCGCGCCGTGCTGCGTAAATACGACCTGCCCTTCGAGGATCGCGACATCCTCAACGATCCCGTGCAACGCCAGGAAATGATTGAGAAGAGCGGCCAGATGCTGAGCCCGTGCGTGGAAATCAACGGCCACATGCTGCCGGACATCAGCGGCGAAGAGGTGGAGGCCTGGATGCTGGCCAACCAGGTGGTCGCCCCGAACGACAGCGTGCCCGACGCGCCCATTAACCAGCCCTGCGCTCACGAAATGCCGGCGAGTGCGCCGCTGAGTTTTCTGCGACGCTAAACATTTAAGTTGCCCCCCCAGCCGCCGCGCCGGACCTGCCGGCGCGGTTTTTTGTTTCCGAGGGGTGCAAGAACGGATTCGGCAAACAACCACGGGGGCCTTGACACTCCAACCCCGCGGTGCAAAGTGAAACCACGATAATGGGGGCGGCGGCTCGGTGGTACGTCTGTCTGTGCTAAGGGTTGGCATTTACACCAGCGCGGTAGGGCGCGTCTCTCCGAGCGCGCCGCGAACGTAGCGTGACGTTTCGCAGACCTCGGCGACCACGAGCGAAAGGCGGCGTTGCTGACGCGGAGCGAAACGGGCCGAGCCTGATTGCTGGGCGGTGCTTTGGGTGGCCTTGGGCACGTGGGTTGGCAGGCGCGGCGCGCTCGGAGGCCGAACGTCGGCTTCGCACGCGCCCTACCCGAAAACAACCGCTGCGCGGTTGAACCAGGAAGAATTTTGTCTCACACCCGTCGCACCCAGATCCCACCAAAATAAATTGAGCCGTCGGGCGGGTTGCCGCTAAGATCGGTCCCTTGTGAAACTTATTTCTTCTACCGCCGCCATGCAGCGGCTGGCCCGGCAATGGCAGTCCACCGGAACCCGCGTTGGTTTTGTGCCCACCATGGGCTACCTCCATGCTGGCCATCTGAGCCTCGTCCGTGAAGCCCGCCGGCGCGTGGGCAAAGACGGCCGGGTGGTGGTCAGCATTTACGTCAATCCCACCCAGTTTGCCCCCACCGAGGACCTCGCCAAATACCCGCGCGATCTAAAACGCGATCTGCAGCTCTGCCGGGCGGCCGGTGTGAACGCGGTGTTTGCGCCCACCGACGCCGGGATGTATCCCGGCCAGGCGGAGGGCCGATACAGCACCTATGTGGTGGAGGAACGTCTCGCCCGCGTGATGGAAGGCGCGGCACGTCCCATCCATTTTCGCGGGGTCACCACGGTGGTGAGCAAACTATTCCACCTGGTGCAGCCGGACGTGGCGGTTTTCGGGCAAAAGGATTACCAGCAGGCCGCCATCATCCGGCGCATGGTGGCGGATTTGAATTTCCCGCTGCAGATTATCGTGGCGCCCACGCACCGCGAGGCGGACGGTCTGGCGATGAGCTCGCGCAACAAGTTTCTCAACGCCGAGGAGCGGGCGCAGGCGGTCATTTTGTTCCACGCCCTGCAAGCCGCCCAGGCTGCGGTGGCCCGGAAACCGGTGCCGGCAACACGGTTGAAGGCGGATCTGAAGGAGTTTTTCACGGCCGCCCCCCTGGCGCGACCGGACTACGTGGAGTTCTTTGACCCCGAGACCTTGCAGCCGGTCCGCACGGTGAAACGCGGCACGCACATGGCCCTGGCGGTGTATTTGGGCAAGACGCGGCTCATCGACAACGCCCGGCTGTGATTTTTCTGGCTGGCGCTGGGGGCATGAATTTCCAATGCTTCCGGCATGCCGAAGTGGGCCAAGTTTCTCCTCGCCATTGCGCTGTTGCCGGTTTGCGCCGGCGCCGCCAGGGCCTTGTGCATGGTCATTCAGCGCGCCGGCGCGCCGGACACCACCTGGGTGCCGCTGCTGGCCGGCGCCGCCTGCTGGCTGATCATCTTTGCCGCGCTGCCCAAGCCCATGTGGCTTTATGTCCTGGGCCATGAATTCACCCACGTGCTGTGGACCTGGCTCTTCGGCGGACAGGTCAAGCGAATGAAGGTCAGCTCCGGCGGCGGCCACGTGGTGGTTTCCAAAACCAACTTTCTGATCGTTTTGGCGCCCTATTTCTTCCCGATCTATGCGGCCGGGGTCGTCGCGATTTTCGCCCTGGGCCACCTGCTCTGGCACTGGCAAGGGCTGATGCCTTTTTTCCACCTGGCCGTGGGCGCCGCGTATGCGTTTCACTTGACGCTCACCCTGCACGTGCTCCAAACGCAGCAATCGGATATCACCAGCCAGGGTTGGCTGTTTTCCGCCGTGGTGATTTTTCTCGGCAACGTCTGCGTGCTGCTGCTGGGCATCCCCCTGCTCACCCCCAAAATCGGCATCTTGAATTCACTGGGCTGGTGGTTTGAGAGCACGGGCATGATCCTCCATTGGCTGCAACGAGTCGTCTGATCCGCCGCCGGGATTGGGCTCTTTTCAGACCGCGGCGCGAGCCCCGGCCCGGGCCTCGCCGGCACGCGCACGCAGGAACTCGCAAAAAATGTCGTTAATTCAGTCTTGAATTCTTGGGGTGTTTGGATTCATCCTCAGGCAAGTTATGGATTTAGCCGACATCTTGGGACGCGAACAAATTGTCCCTGAACTCAAAGCGTCCAATCGCTGGGAGGCCATCGATGAGCTCATTGGCAATCTTGTGGCCACCGGCAAGATTCAGCCAGGCGACCGTGACGCGGTAACCGCCGCCGTTAAGAAGCGGGAAACTTCCATGTCCACGGGCATCGGCTTCGGCATCGGCATTCCCCACGCCTCGACGGATTTGATTTTTGAAGTGGTGGGCGCGCTCGGTCGCTCCAGCAAGGGGGTCAACTTCGACGCCCTCGACAACCAGCCGGTCAAACTGGTCATGCTGTTCCTGGTGCCGCAAGGACAGTTTCAGAAGCATCTCCACACGCTGGCCAACATCGCCAAGCTGCTCCACAAGGCCGATTTCCGCGAAGCCCTCGAAAAATCCCCGGACGCCGACGCCATGCT
>CAYTJG010000078.1:0-18411 GCA_964437865.1 uncultured Bifidobacteriaceae bacterium
CGCCACTTGGGCACTCACCGAGGCCGTGCCGGCGCCAAGGCCAATCAGGCAGCCCTGGCTGTTCACGGCCAGAACCGAGGGATTACTGCTCACCCAATTGGTGGCGTCCTCCGTAGCCAAAATGTTGGTGGTTCCAGTTTGCTTCAATTCAACGGTAAAGGTCGCATTCTCCGTTTCGCCGGCTCCCAAAGTGGAGCCCGCCGTGAGGCTGACCGCAGTCGGGGTCAGGTTGGTGATGAGCACCGTAGGACCGGCTACCGCGCTCGCCGAAAGATAGCGTTGCGACACCACGCCGTTCCATATCCGCAACTCAAAAATGGTGCCCTGGAATTGGGGATCATTCCAGATGTCGTTGCCCAGCGCATTCACGGTGGTGCCCGTGCTACCGCCAATGCGGCCCGGACAATAGTTGGTGCCGGGGTAAACCAAAGTGGCCACCTGCACACCATTGGTGAAAATAGTCCCCGTCACGGCCGTGTTGTTGTAGGTGTAGGCGATCTGCTGCATTGACCCGCTGGGAAAAATGAGGGAGCAGAACGTATCATATTCGGTACCGGAGGGATCATCCGCCACCATCATCCCGAAATTATTGCGGTTCGGGTAGGGGCACAGGGCGAAATTATGGCCGGTATCGTTGGCAAAATCCCAAATGGTGGCCCACTGATTGGCCGAATTCTGAGTCACCCAGCATTCAATCGTCAGATTGGTGGTGGCGGCCAGAATACCGCTGGGGAGGGTCACATACCCGGAATAACCGCCGCCGCCGCCGCCCGGAAGTTGTAGTCCGTTCGCGATGGTAACGGTGGACCCGCCGTTGGGGGCCACAATCGTGCCATTGGCAGTGCCGACCGAATCACTGGCGTCGCTCACAAAGCTGTACCGGTGCTGCAGGGTTTGCGCGGAGAGCAAGCTGGGCAGCGCCAAAACCGTCAAACCCAGTGCGATCAGCCGCTTCGACGCATGGGCAAGGGTAAATCCTGGGGATTTTCCATCTCGGCTACGTTGTATGTCTGTTGGAGTTTTCATTCGAATGTTGGTGTATGGATTTAAAAACGTCCCTGCCAAATCATGCGCACTGCCAAGCTTCGACAAAGCCATGGGCAGGTTGCGCGTTGAATTTGTGGACGTGGGACAACACTAAACCCGGGCTTCCAAAGCGTCATGTGGCATAAAGTGGCCACACTCGACAGCCCGTGCAGGCAGAGACAGCCAACCCTTGGTTTCACCTGAAGCCATGTTTGCTGGAAAATTTGCTGCCCCCGGCCCCGGCGGCGACCGGACGAGAAAATGTGTGAGGGCGGCCAGCCCGGCGATTTCCCCGGGCAGCCCGACGCCTTCAGGCCGCCGGCTGCAGTGCGTTGGCGCCCGCCATTTCGCGCAACATCCGGCGGATGGCGGACGGACCGCCCAAATAGTATCGGGCGGCGGTGTTGGCCAAGCCCACACGGATGGTCATGGCCGTCGGCGGCAGCGCCCGGAACAAATCCTCATCCGTCCAGTCGTCGCCCGCCGCGAGCACAAAATCAGCCGGATTGCCGGCCAGCCATTCCGCGGCGGCCACGCCTTTGTTGATGCCCGTGTTCCGGATTTCGATGACCTTGTTGCCTTCCAACACTTGCACGTCGATATTGCGCGTATACCCGGCCAGATCATCGACCAGTTCCTTGGCGCGTTGGGAGGCTTGCTCCAGATCGGCCCGGCGATAATGCCACGCCAGCGAGAAATCCTTTTCCTCGAGCAACGCCCCGGGGAGGCGGTCCACGTATAGCTGCAGGATCGGCCGCACCCGCTCTTTCCAATCCGCGGTCAGGTTCCGCAACATGCGCCAGTCGGCGCCCCGGCTGCGCAGCCAGACGCCGTGCTCGGCCACCAGCGTCAAGGGCAACCCGCCAAACCACGCCTCCAGGTCGCGCCGCAACCGGCCGCTGACAATGGCCACGTGGTTCCGGACATCGGCGCAAAGCGCGCCCAGCAACTCGATCAATTCCGCATCCGGCTGAGCCCCCGCGGGTACGCTGGCAAAAGGCACCAGCGTGCCGTCATAATCCAACAGCAACGCCCGCCGCGCTGCGCCGCGATACTGCTGCAGCAGCCCGCCATAAGCCTTGCCCGTCAACAGTCGTGCCCGCCGCGCCGCCTCCGTCCGCTGCGTGGAAACCATCGCCTGCAAAAACTCGTCCGCCCAGCGGTTGACGTCATACCGCCGCAACCGTTCCTGGAGGATCTGATTTCGCCGGATCTGCTCCGGCACCGGCATGGCCAGCCCCTGTTCCAAGGCCCGCGCAAAATCGGCGATGTGCATGGGATTGATGATGATGGCCTCCCCCATCTCCTTGGCGGCCCCGGCCATCTCGCTGAGGATCAACACCCCTTTTTGATCCGGCCGCGAGGCCACAAATTCCTTGGCCACCAGGTTCATGCCATCCCGCACCGGCGTGATCAGCGCCACGTCGCACAACTGGTAGAGCGCCACCACCTCGTCAAAGCCGAGGGTGCGGAACTGGTAGATCAAGGGCGTCCACTGCACATTGCCGTAAGCGCCGATAATGCGGCCGACGGTCTGCTCGAGCTCCAGTTTCATGGCCTGATAACTGTCCAGGGCAATGCGGGACGGCGCCACCGAGATGATAAACACGACCCGGCCGTGCCATTGCGGGTTGTTTTTGAGGAACAGGTCGTACCCGCGCAGCCGGTTGATCAGGCCCTTGGTATAATCCAACCGGTCCACCGAGAAGATGACTTTTTGCCCCACGCACTTGGCGCGCAATTCGGCGACCTGCCGGCCCACTTCCGGCGAGTTGGCGCCGGTGGCAAACCGCTCGAAATCCACGCCCATGGGAAAGGTGTCCACCTTCACGGCCCGCTCCCGCAAGGTCAGGGTGCCCAACTGGTGCTCATAGCCGCAGGTCCGCAACGCCGAAGTGAGAAAATCCCGCGTGTAGTCGTGGGTGTGAAAACCGATCAGGCTGGCGCCCAGCAAGCCCTCAATGATGCCCTCGCGCCAGGGACGCGGCATGAGTCGAAACACCTCGTAGGACGGAAAGGGGATATGCAGAAAGAACCCAATGGGCATGTCGGGAAATTTCTCGCGGATCAACGCCGGCAGGAGCATCAGATGATAGTCATGTATCCAGACCATGTCATCGGGCCGCAAGGCGCTCACCACCGCCTCGCCAAAAATCCGGTTCACGTGCCGGTATTCCTCCCAATACTCCTCCTCATAACACGCCAGCGATGAGAAATAATGGAACAGCGGCCAGATGGTCTTGTTGCAAAAGCCGTGGTAGAACTTCTCCATGCTCTCCTCCGGCAGGAAAACCGGGCTGGACTTGTATTGCTGCAGGCCATATTCCCGCACGGCCGCCTCGCCCTCCGGGGGCACACTGGCGCCGGGCCAGCCCATCCACAGGTACTCGGGCCGGTTCGTCCCCTCCGCCACCTTGCGGTCAAGATAACTCCACAGTCCGGTCGTCAGCCCGCCGGCACTGGGACTGAACTGCGGGGTTCCATGGTTGAAGGAAACCGTGAACGGCAATCGATTTGATACAGCCACCAACCTCATAACCAGAGTCTCGGTTCAACCCGGCGTTTGCGCAAGCCACGCGCCAAGAAATCTTTGCCCCACCCGGGCCGGGCCCGCGCCTATTTCTTGGTCGCGCCGGCTTCCGCCGGCTGCGGCACGACGATGCCCACGTCAATCCCCTGCCCGCCCGAGGTCTGATGACAATGCACGGCGATTGTGTTTTCACCCGGGTGCAAGCCGGCCACGGCGGCCGGCAGGATCCCGAATTCATCATAGTCGCGGATATAGCCCGGAAGTTCGAGCGCCAGAATCCCGTTCAAATACACATCCACATCCTCATCGTGAAAGACCTGCAGCTTGAGTTGCGTGGGATCCTCCGGCCCCAAGGTAAAGCTGCGCCGCAGCCAGATGTCGGAGCTATCCCAAACCGTATTCACGACCACGCCGGGCGTGCCGGCGGTGCCAAACCCACCCGCCCCGGATTTCCACGCCGACGCATCGAATTTCACCTGGTACCAATCCTCCGCCGGTGGCTCCATGGTAAAGCTCCAGTTGACCCGACCGAACAGGGCATCCGCCAGGATGATATCCTTGGGCATGTCCGGCAGTTCCGTACGGTTGGCTGCCCACAGGATATCCGGGGAAATCTTGGCCACCGCCCGGTCATAGGTCTGCAACCCGTTGCATTCCGTTTCCACGTCCGCGGTCTGCGTGTAAACCACTGCGCTCAGGCCCCGCAGGTAGTGCAATTTCCAAACCTGCTTGAGCATCTGCGCGTAACGCAGGGACAGTTCGTCGGCATCCGGCACCATGACATATCCCCAAAACTTGGTGGACCACGTGTGCCCCTCCACCGCCAATCCCAGGCCGCCAAATTCGCCCAGCACCGTCGCACAGCGCGCCTCCGGCGCCGGCGCGTCCGGGCCGGGATAACTGTGCATATCCAGCAGGTCCCCCGTACGCATGTCGGTCCAACCGCTGGCGTCGTCCACCAGTCGCGACGGATCCCGGTTCTTCAGCCAATCCGCCAGCGGCTTGGTGTCATACTGCCCCCAACCTTCGTTGAACAGGACCCAGACGATGATGGACGGGTGGTTTTCGAGTCCGCTCACCATGCGGTGCAATTCGTTTTCGAAATCACGCCGCCCGGCCGGCGTGGCGTTGTTGCCGCTGGGCATGTCCTGCCACACCAGCAGGCCAAGCTTGTCACACCAGTAATACCACCGGTCCGGTTCCACCTTGACGTGCTTGCGCGTGAAATTAAACCCGGCGTTCTTCAAGAACTCGATATCCGAGCGCAAGGCCGCGTCCGAAGGCGCCGTGTAGATCCCGTCCGGCCAGAACCCTTGATCCAGCGTGCCCACGCCAAAGAGCGACCGGTCGTTGAGCAGAATGCGGTTGAAGCCCTGGTCATCCTTGCGCAACTCGATCTTGCGCATCCCGAAATAGCTGCCCACCGAATCCAGCACCCGGTCGCCCGCCTTCAGCGTGACCTTCAAATCATAGAGAAACGGGTCATCCGGCGACCACAAATGCGGATGGGACAGGTTCAGGACCAGGCCGTCATTGGGGGTGCCGGTGATCGTGGCCACGGGGATGCCGTTGCTTCTGGCCACGGCTTCCACGCGCAGGTTGGGCGCCAGGCTGTTCACGGCCACCCACAGGTGGAGCGAGTTGGTATCCACGTCCGGCACGCACTTGAGCCGGTCAATGCAAACCGGCGGCACCGGCTCCAGCCAGACCGTCTGCCAGATGCCGGAGGTGGGCGTATAAAAGATGCCTTCCGGCTTGCGCGATTGCTTGCCCCGCGGCTGGTCGCCTTCGGTGGGATCGGTGACTCCCACCACGATCTCTTCCGCCCCCTGCCACCGCAACGCGTCGGTAACATCGAACGTGAAGGGATCATAGCCGCCCTCGTGCAAGCCGATCTCCCGCCCGTTGACCCAGATTTCACAACGCCAATCGACGGCGCCAAAATGCAACCGCACCCGCTGGCCACGCCACGTTTCCGGCACGGCAAACTGCCGGTGATACCAGAGCTGGCTGTGTTCATCAAAATTGGTGCCCACGCCGGAGAGCGCAGACTCCACGGGAAAAGGAACCAGGATTGTTCCGGCAAAGGCCGTTGGCTGGGCGGCGGAATCGGGGGTGATGGCATAATCCCAAAGCCCGTTCAAACTCGCCCATTCCGAGCGCGTCAATTGCGGCCGCGGGTACTCGGGCCACACGTTTTCCGGGGTCACATTGGACCCCCAGCGCGTCATCAGCGGCGTGGGGGCGGGATGCCAGGAGCCGGCGTGGTCCGCCCCGGCCGGGGCGGCGGCGAAGGCCCACGTGCAGGCGCTGAGGGCGCCCAGGAGGGGAAGGAGGACGCGGCAGTTCATTTGCGGAAGAATTTGGCCACGGCTTCCGTGCGGCTACGCACGTGGAGCTTTTCGTAAATCCGGCGGATGTAGTTGCGCACCGTATGGATGCTCACCCCCAGTTGATCGGCAATCTGCTTGTACGCCAGGCCCTCGGCCAATCCGTCCAGCACGGCATGCTCGCGTGGGGAAAGGTCGCCCGCCTCGTCGCCCCGCGCCGGCGTGGCCTTGAAAGACTGGACCACCTTGCGGGCAATGGGCGCGGACATGGGCGAGCCGCCGTCACAGACCTCCACGATGGCTTCCACCAATTTCTTGGGGGAGAGCCGCTTCAACAGATAACCGCTGGCGCCGGCCGCCAAGGCATTGAAAATCTGGTCCGTATCTTCAAACACCGTCAGCATCAGCACTTGGGCTTCCGGCATGAGCGCCGCCAGTCGCCGCACACACTCGATCCCATCCATTTCCCCCAGGTTGATATCCATCAGAATGACATCAGGTTTTTCCTGCGGCAGGTGTTTCAACGCCTCCTCAGCGCTGGCGTGGGCACTCACACACTTGATGTGGCCGGTCGCGTCCAGATAGCTGGCGATGTACTGGCGCAGGTCGGCCTCATCGTCCACGATGGAAACAGTGATGATTTTCTTCATGTCAATGGGGGGAATGGCGGTTGAGATGGAGACGCATCGTGACCGTGGTGCCACCGCCATCGTTGCTGGTCACGGACAAGGTGCCGTCCAGCGCCGTCAGGCGCTGCCGCATGTTCCGCAAGCCATTGCCGCGCCGCCCCGTACCGGCGTCGCCATTGGCCGCCAGCAAGGAGTCGGCGTCAAAACCCCGGCCGTTGTCCGCCACCGCGAGTTCGAATTCGTGTCCGTCCACGCTCATGGTCACCTTCACGTGGGTGGCGCTCGAATGCTTGAGCACGTTGTTCAGCGTCTCTTCAAAGGTCAGGAAGAGGTTATGCCGCGCTTCCGAGGAGAGGGGCCAGGACGGCAATTCCGGCGGCAGCCGCAATTCACATTCGATGCTGGTGTTCTGGAAATACTCCACCGCGTAATGGCTCAGGTAGGCCACGAGGTTTTCCAGAGTGTCATTGCGCGGATTCACCACCCACACGATTTCATCCATGGTCTGCAACAAATCCCGCGAGGTCTGCGCGATGGATTGGATCTTCTCCAGGGCCGGGCCGGCCGGCAGGGCATCCATTTGCACGTGCTCACTCAAGAACGAAATCTTGGTCAATTTGGAGCCCATTTCGTCATGCATGTCGCGCGCGATGCGCATGCGCTCGCGTTCCAGCGACCGCTCCTGCTCCAGCCGCGCCAGCCGGCGCCGCAACCGGCGGTGTGAAATGAGGCGCACCAAGCCGGCCACCAGCGATAGGGACGCCAACACATAGACACCGATGGCCCAGGTTTGGAAATACAGCGGCGTGGGGATCGTGAACGAAAAGGCGTCGGCCGCCTCGAACCAGGGCCCATCCGCCAGCCGGGCGGCCACGCGAAACCGATAGGGCCCCCGCGGCAAATGACCGTAATGCGCCTGCCGGGCCGCGGCATCATCCACCCAGTCCGCATCCGAGCCTTCCAATTTGTGGCGAAACCGGATCTCCTGGGGCGAGACAAAACTCAGGGCCGTAAAGCGCATGTCCAGCGAGCGCAGATCGCCCCGGACTACAAAAGGCCCGGCCGTGACCGTCGGCGACCAAAGGCTGCCTTGAAGCACCGTCAGGGGAGGGGCTCCATTGATCGCGGCGCTCTCGATATAAACCGGAAACGGCGGGGCTGCCGCCTCGGACCGTTTGGTATCCACGTTGAGCACGCCTTCGGCCGTCGCAAACCAGATATAACCGTCCGGGGTAAGCAGCGCGCGCGCTCCGCCAAAGGCCGCAGAGGCATCGGTCATGGTCTTGGCCGGCGAGACCAGCCGGCAGGACAGCGGAATTTGGGGATTATTCAACGCCGCGAGCACATCCACCCGGCTGACGCGATAGATGCCCGCACCGGTGCCCAGCCATAGGTTTTTTGCGGCGTCTTCCGCCACGCCGGTAATGGTGGGGTCCGGCAGGCCATGGTTGGTATTCCACGTCAGGCTGGCCCCGTCCACGAGACAACCCAACCCCGCCCCCTGGCTGCCAATCCAGAGCCGTCCCTGATCACTTTCATAGAGTGCCAGAATGGGTTTGGCGCCGTGACTTTCCATCCGTCGAATCGCCTTGAAACGCCCTCCTTCCTCCCGCAGCAACTCGCCGTTCATCGTACCCAGCCACAAGCCGCCGGCGGCCGCCGGGATCATGGCCGTCACGGCCGGCGCCGCCCGGCCCGGGTTAATCTCGTAGCGCTCCAGACGGTTGTCGGCCAGACGATGAACCCCCCCCGCGCTGGTGGCCACCCAGAGGGCGTTCGTCTCATCCAGACTCAGGGCCAACACCGTGTTATCCGCCAAGCCGTCTGCACCGGTGTAATGAATGCTGCGCCCCTCCCGCAAACCGTACAAACCATCGCCCAGCGTGCCGGCCCAAATGGTGCCGTCGCGTCCCACACACACCGAGGAAATAAAGCCATCCAGACCAAAACCCGCACCGCCGCCCAAGGTCGCGAATCGTCCGGCTTCGCCGGTCCATAGACCGCCGCGCTGCAAGCCCACGTACAGGCGCCCCCCCGCATCCTGCGCCAGGGCGGTGGGAAGACTGTTGGGCAGCCCCTGGCTTTCCCGCAAAACAAAAACTGATTGCACCCGCAATTGCACCAGGCCGCCGCCGGAGGTGCCCAGCCACACATTGCCTTCACTGTCCTCGCAAATGGCGTGCACGTCATACGGCCACCGATTCTCGTCCAAGATGACCGGCTGGAAACGGTTGTTCTCGAAACAAAACAAGCCCCGCCCGCTCGTGCCGATCCACAGTCGGCCATCGTGTCCTTCACACAAGCTCCAGATGCGCACCGAACCGGGTTCCGAGCTGCGAAAATAATTGAAACGTTTGCCCTCGGTTAAATTGATCAGGTAAGTATCGCCGAAGGCCCACAGATTGCCGCGCTGGTCCTCGTAGGCGCCCAGATACTCCGGGCTGCGCCCCTGGCTCTCCGTCTGAAACGCATACGGCACGATGTGCCCGTTGAGGTACCGGCACATGCCCAACTTCGTGGTAATCCAGACCGTCCCGGAGCGGGCCACGTTGATGCCCGAAACGGAGTCGTCGGGCAAGCCATCAGGCTTGGCAAAGGAACGGAACACGTGCCCCGACCAAACGCTCAGGCCGGCATGGCTGCCCACCCACACCTGCCCGTGGCCATCCGCCGCCAGACAGGTTACATTCTCGCTCAACAGCCCCAGTTGCTGTTTGGCATAATGGACGATTACGCCGCCGGCCAGCCGGAACAAACCGTTTTCCTGGGTGCCAATCCAGAGCGCTCCGGCGTCGTCCTCGCACAGCGCCGTCACCCCGGTCAAATTGTGCATGGGCGAAACCGCCGGCCGCACCTCGGTGAACTTCACCCCGTCGAAGCGAACCAAACCCGCGCTGGTGCCGATCCAAAGAAAGCCGTCGCGCGACTGCACCACCGCCGTCACCGAATCGGAGGGGAGTCCGTCGGTTGCGTGCCAGGTGCGCAGGGAACTCGCCGTCTCCATCAAATCCGCGGCAAAATCCCCCGCCCGGGCGGGCCGAAAAATCAGACCGGCAAGCAAGACGGCCAGGCCAATGACGATACGTCGCGTCAAGATAATGATTCATCTTAAACCATCCCCTTCGCCCGTAAAGCGAGATGATTTCGCCGACGGAGCGTGGCTTGAACGGCGGAAGGTCAAACGGGCGCTCGCCGCCTGGACCGCCGACAAAACCGCGTGCCCGGACGCATCGGCCCGGACCCGCTAAAACGGTCGCGAGCAACCCGCGGAACTAATTATTGGTGGCCACCTTCAACTGCTTTTGCACGGCCTGCTTCCATTCCGCGGCCAGATCCTCCAGCGACTTGCCCGTGTGCTGTTTCCAAAAATCATCGTTGTACTTGTCGCCCCGCAGGGCCGCGCTCACCTCGGTTACCACATTCTGGTCATAGGTTTCCGTGGCCCAATTCAGGAAATTGGCACTCACGCGATAGCCCGCGTCATATTTCAGCGAGAGGTTCTTGCTGTGGTGCTGCATCCAGACGAGGTCCGCACCATGGCTTTGCGGCTCATAGCAGAACCAGCGGATGTAATCCGCCATGCCCTCGACGAGCCAGCCGGGGGCGTGGTCGCCCTGATATTGCTGTACCACATGCACCAGTTCGTGGACGATGGACCCCACCGCCTCGCCCTTGATCTGGCTGGAACACCAGGCTGAGCTGGCGAAAATCTCCGTCCCCGTGGTGTAGGCCACGCCATCCATGGGCTGGATGGTCAGCTTGAAGTGCGCCGGCGCGGTATATCCCTCGCTGGGCAAACGGGCGACAATCTTCGGATACCAGGCGGCCAGCACCGGGGCCAGGGTATGCTGGGACCAGTCCGTCAATTCGGGCGCCGCGGACGTATCGATCGTGATGTCACCCGAGCCATCCGCCAGCGGAACCACCACCGGGGCGACCGACGCCGAGGATTCCTGGCCCGCCTCTTGCAGGATCTCAAGGCCGCAGATCTTCGCGTTCTTATCCGGACTGCTGTCCGTGGTGGTGATGCGAATCGAAATGGTGCCGCGGCGGCTGGGCCGGAGGTTCGTGAATTCCTTGACCAGCGCCTTGTTCTTGCCCACCTCGGCAAAGATGTCGAGGTTGGTCAGAACCTGGTGGCGGTTGATATAGGCGTTTTCCAGGCGCGTGCCCACCCCGCTGTCAAAGACCTCGGCAAAATGGAGGCGCACCGTATAGCGGTGGTTGGCCGGCACCGGGAAGCTGTAGGTCAGTTGGTCGGCGTACCGCTCGGATTGATACAATGCTTCCGGACCGGCGTTGGGAGCACTCGTGTCAACCTTGGCGTCCGTCCGGCTCACACCACCTTCAACCATTTCGGGATCCGGTTGGAAATCGCCGACCGGCTCGTCGCTGCCGCAGACAATGCGGATGGGCACCTGGAATTGCACCACCGGGTTGGTGGGCGCCGGTGTCGGCAGGGCCGGATACTGGAAACCCGCCGGCATGGTGGTCGGCGGACGATCCGCCGCCGCACTGCCCCACTGCGGGTTCGGCTGCGGTCCCATGACGAAATGCAGCGTGCCGCCCGAGACCAACTCTTCCCGTGTAATCCACGGCCGGGTAAGGGTCTGGCCATTCAACGTGGCTGATTGAATGTAGATATTGCTCGCACTGTTCTTATCGGCCACGACCGTGAATTTCCGCCCGTGGTATTGATTGCGGTCCAGATGCACCACCGCCTTGCTGACCACCGGGCTGCCGATGGCAAAAATGCCGTTGGCGGGGTTCACCGGGTAAATGCCCAGGGCGCTGAAGATGTACCACGCCGCCATCTGGCCGCAATCCGTGTTGCCGCATTGACCGGCTGGCGTTTCGTCGTACAGGGTGGACATGATCTGACGAAGCCGTTGCTGGGCCTTGTAGGGGGCGCCGACGTAATCATACAGGTACGGCACGTGGTGGCATTGTTCATCCCCCTGCGAGTCCTGGCCAATTAATCCGCTGATGTCCGGGATGCTGGTATAAATCTTGGAGTCGGTGGTAAACAAGGTGTCCATCTTGTCGATAAAGCCCTGGTCGCCGCCATAAAGGGCGATCATGCCGGGCACGTCGTGTTGGATGGAAAAGGCATATTGCCAGGCGTCCGCTTCGGTGTACTCATCGCCCACCAGCGAACGGTCGTTAAAAGGCGTGCGCCATTCCCCGTTGGCCTTGCGCCCCCGGAAGAATTTGGTGCCCTGATCAAACAGATTGTAATAGTTGGCCGCGCGCTGATAGAACAGCTTGGCGTCGTCCTGATGCCCCAAGGCCTCCGCCATCTTGGCCAGACACCAGTCGTCCACCGTGTATTCCAGCGTGCAGGAGGTGGCCTCCTTGCCCGGAGACGACGCCACGTAACCGAGCCGCTTGTAGGTATCCAGGCCATGCCGATCCTGCATGGCGGTATCACGCATGGCTTGATAGACGGTTTCCGCATCAAAACCATGGAACCCGGACAGGTAGGCCGCCGCCATCATGTCCGCGGAATGGTAGCCAATCATGCACCAGGTTTCGTTGCCCCACAATGGCCAGATGGGGGTGGTATGCTGGCCCAGTTCCTTGTATTCGGCGAGCATCGTTTGAACCATGTCGTTGACCCGGTTGGGCTGGAGAATGGTCAACAGCGGCCATTCCGCGCGATAAATATCCCAGATGGAGAAGGTCGTATAGTTTTGGAAGCCGGCCGCCGCATGGTTGGTGTGGTCATAACCGCGATAGGTTCCATCCACGTCATTGAACAAAACCGGGGCCAGGCAGGTCAGGTACAGGTTGGCGTAAAAGGTCTGGGCGATGTGGGGATCAAACGTCTTGATCTGGACCGCCTTGAAGATGTCCCCCCATTGTTTGGCCGCCGCCTGGCGCACGCCCTCGAAGTTCCAATCAGGAATTTCCGCCGCCAGGTTTTTGCGGGCGCCCTCCACGCTGGTGCCGGAGATGCCCACTTTGACGAGCACCGCCTCGCCGGCCGTGGTCTGGTAATCAAAGAAGGCCTTCACGCTCTTGCCCTTGGCCTCACGCGCGTCGGCGCCGAGCCGCTGGTCGTTCTGTTCGATGCCGTAGGAGGCAAACGGCTTGGAGAATTGCAGCACGAAATAAATCGCGCGATGCCCGCCCCAGCCATCGGAAAGGCGATAACCGCTCACGGTATCCCGCCCCTCGATCGTCAACCCGCCTTCGATCGGACTGTTGCCCACGCCGTGTTCCAAGTCCAGGATGACGTGTGATTGCCCGGAGGCCGGAAAGATATACTTATGGAAACCACAACGGAGGGTGGCCGCCAATTCGGCCGTAACCCCGGGCGTATCGAGATACACCTGATAATAACCGGGCGTGGCGATTTCCTTGGCATGCGAGAATTTGGAAGCGTACCCAGCCCCGGGCGAACCGGCCTTCAGTTGCACCTCGCCCACCGTGGGCATCAACAGCACATCCCCCAGGCAGCCGCAACCGGTACCCCCCAGATGCGTATGGCTGAAGCCGTGAACGACCGTATCCGAGTAATGATAACCCGAACAGCCGTCCCACCCGTCAATCGCCGTGTCGGGACTCAATTGCACCATGCCGAACGGCACGGTGGCGCCGGGAAAAGCGTGCCCGTGGGCATCGGTTCCCACCAGCGGCAACGGCTCGTTGACCGGGTCGGGAGCGGACCAGGCGGCCCCGCCCAGCAGGGAGACAATGATGATGGTTGTAAGACATTTGTGTGGATTCATAGTGTCTAAAGTTAAGTGCGGATCATTATCGTCCGCCTCACTGGCTTGTCGATGCAAATCGATTCCGCTTATTTGTCTTACTCAGCTTGCGGCCATTGGGTCCGCCGGAGGACGACCCGCAGGACCACGTAGAGGACAGCCACCAATCCGGCTTCGCCCAACACGAACCACCCAAACCAACCGTAACTCCAAGCCACCGAGGTCAGCCCGGCAATGCCGAAAGCCAAAAACATCACGCCCATCACCTTGAGACCGCGGCCGGCGGCTTTGGCCGCATCGATGGGCTGCGAGAGGGGGATGCCCCGGCCGCCCAGCATGGGTATCAGTGAAAAGACCGGCAAAGGGAGCAGCCCGGGCACCAGCAACAAAAGATCCTTCGCGTCACCCGTCATCAACCACACAATCAGCGCCGTCAGCACCAGAATCGGCCCCATCAAAAAACACAAAACGGCGCGGCGGGCGCCATCGGCCAGCGCCACCGGCCCGGCCAGCGGCGCCGCGCGAAACACCTCGGCCGCCTGCCATTGCTGCGAGAACTGCAACAACTGCATGCCTAACAGTGGCACCATGCCCAGATAGGCACCCGCAAACGGCACGCCGGGAAACGTCGCCGCCTCCCGGTGCGAGTTCCGCAGCAAAAAGATCACCGGTAGGATCAGCACGGGCGCCAGACCAGGATAAACCCGGAGTTTGACGTCGCGGTCGCGCACGAGATACGCCGCCGTCAGCAAAAACGCGGTCCGGGACACCGGCTCGCGCAGCCACCAACTCAACGGGGGCACCTCCACCAACCGATCGAGCCAGCGCCGCCCGCCGGGGTGTTTAATGCGGGGGGAAACCGTTTCGTTGAGCATTTGCATGCCCGTTTCATAGTCCTTGGCCAGCTTGCCAAAGGCCAGCCACAACACCAGCGCCGTGGCCGTGAGTGCCAAGGCCGCCAGCAGCCATGACCCGGCAAGCCCGCTGCCGGCGAAGGCATCGTCCACCCCCGCAAACCAGGCCGGCGGCAGCACATCAATCCACCACGATATCTGATCCACACTCAGCACGTGACCCGGGCGGAAGGCCAATTGCGGCAAAATCTGGCTCGCGGCAATCGCGGCGATCGAGACGATCACTTGGGCCACTGTCATCAGGGAATCCAGCCGCTCGCGCCCAAACCAGCGGAGGCAAAGCTGGTACACCAGCACCACGCAGCCCGTGCAAAACAGCGCCTCCAGCACGGTGGCGACCAGATGCACGATGGGGAAACGCCAGTTGCCCCCCCCGCCCCAACCCACGAACAGCCCCACCAGGTTGAACGCCCCGGCCAACCACAGCGATACTTCGATCAAGACGCGCACCTTGGCCCACAACAGAACGCGTGGGGTCAACGGCCGGTGCAGGAGAATGTCGCCCTCTTCCTTGTTGAACAGGATCTCGCCCGCCGAAGCGGCGACAAACATGCCCAGGAACACAAACGTCATGGCGTGCAGGTACACCGCCAGCGGGAAAACCGGCTGCCCGACGAAGACCAGCGACAGGCACCCCATCATCAGGTAAATAAACAGGCTGAGCGCGAGTTTCTGGCCAATGGATTTCGGGGCGCCCTGCCGGTTCAGCCCGCGAATGCCGCGACCGCGCAAGAAGAGGGTCAGGAACAGCCGCCGCAGCGCCCGGTTGACCGATGGCGCCGGCGCGGCCAGGATCGGCGGGATGTTCCCCGGCGCGGTCATTCGCGAAATGTCTTGGCGAAGTCGGCGGCGCGGCGTTCCAACTCGGCGCCGCCGGTCAATTGGGTGAACAGCTTCTCCAACGTGCCCGCATTATATTCGGCCACCAACTCTTCCGGTTTGCCGTCCAGCAGCAAGCGGCCCTTGTCAATGATCACCACCCGGTGACAGACCCGCTCCACCACATCGAGCACATGCGAACTGTAAACAATCGTCTTGCCCTCCTGCGCCAGGGTCTGTATTAACGCCTTAAAGCCCACCGCCGCATTGGCATCCAGGCCGTCCAGCGGCTCGTCGAAAAAAACCACCGGCGGATTGTGCAACAGGGCGGAAGTGATCACGACCTTGCGCCGCATGCCTTTGGAATAGGCGCCGAGCAACTTGTCGGTGAGGGTCTCAAAACTCAGGTCGAAGAAGGCGATGAACTGTTTGATGCGCGCCCGGGCCGCCGAAGGGGGAATGCAGTATAGGGCGGCCACCATCTCCAGGTATTCCAAGCCGGTCAACGACTCGAAGACCGCACCCGACTCCGGCACAAAGCCGATGTTGCGTTTGACGGCAATCGGATCCTGCCGGAGGTCAAACCCGCACACCGTGGCACTCCCCGAGGTGGGTTCGAGCATGCCGGTGAGCATCTTCAAAGTGGTGGACTTGCCCGCGCCGTTGGGTCCCAGGAAGCCGACGATCTGGCCGGCGGGCACGGCAAACGACAGTGAATCCACCGCCGTCTGGGCGCCAAAGTGTTTGGTCAGTTTATCCAGGACAATCATAATGGCCAGCCGGCCGCGATAGTGGCCGAAAAGTCTCCGGACTTCAAAGTTTTAGATGGCAAAATTTTGGGGGGCCTAAATGAAGGGGCTGGCACCCGCCGACAATGGACAGCCCGCGAGGAACTGCTCTGCGGTCAATCGTTTGCCGCCTTCGCGTTGCAGCTCCAGAATGCGCAGCGCCGCCTGGCCACAGCCGACGACCAACCCGGCTTTGTCCGCCGCCAACACCGTTCCCGCCGGGCCGTTTTTTTCGGCCACTTCAGCTTTCCAAAGCTTCAACAACTGCGGCTTGGCGCCGCCCGTCTGAAACATCGTAAAGGCACCGGGCCAGGGTGTGAAAGCCCGCAGCCGATGCCAGATCTTCACCGCCGGCCAGTGCCAGTCAATGCGTCCGTCCTCTTTCTTGATCTTGGCCGCATAGGTGGCGCCGTCCGCTGGTTGCGGGTGGGGCACCAGCCGGCCGGAGACATAGGGCGGAATGGTTTCCACGAGCAACTCGGCCCCCAATTGCGCAAGGCGATCATGCAAGACCTGCGAATCGTCCGTCGCCAGGATGGGCGTGCGCCGGACGGCAAGCACCGGACCAGTGTCCAGCCCCGCGTCCAGCTTCATGATGGTGACGCCGGTTTCCGGCTCGCCATCCGCGATGGCCCATTGGATGGGCGCAGCCCCGCGATATTTGGGAAGGAGGGAGGTGTGGACGTTGAGGCAGCCCTGCGGCGGCACATCCAGCAACCGTTGCGGGAGGATCTGGCCATAGGCCACGACCACCATCAGGTCGGGCCGGTAATCCCGCATTTGCGTGATAAAGAGCTCGTCACGCGCCCGGGCCGGCTGCAACACGGGCAAGCCGAGCTGGGCCGCGAGCACCTTGACGGGCGACGGGGTGAGCTTTAGGTCACGGCCCTTGGGCTTGTCGGGTTGGGTGACCACGGCCACCACGGAAAAATCACCGGCGCCGGCCAGTTTTGCGAGGCTGGCGCAGGACAGTTCCGCGGTGCCCAGGAAGACAATTCTCATTGGCAAATCACGATTTGAATGACCTCCAAGTTGGCATTATCCAAGCGGTTGTCCTTGAGCGCGCGGCGCTGCAGGCGGGCGACCAGGTTATCGCATACGGTATTTCAAGCAGGTTTGGGCGTGAGTTTGATTTCCAGAATATCAGCAAAGGGCACGGTCACCTGGCCCTTGGGTGTCTCCAGAATCGCCTCCGCCGCCCCCACCTGTTTGATCGCCTGTACGGATACGGTCTCCTTCGCGGTCTTGATTTCCATCACAAAGAGTTTGGCCTCACCCTTGGGCTCGCCGATGAACCCGGCGAACTTGGTCTCGATAAAGCGCCGATTGAGCGTGAACTTGCCGCGGGAGAAGATTTGCGGCTGCGACTTCTTTTCGTCCTGCGCCGCCTGCCAGGAGGCCGAGACCACCTCGACGTTTTCCTGGCCCGGGATCTGCAGGGTGCCGGTGGAACCGGCGGGCACTTGCGGCGCCTCGGCCGCCGCTTGTTCCTCGGCCGTCGGCGCCTTCACGGGCTGCACCAGGAAGAAGATGGGCCCAATAATGGGCAGCACCGCCGAAACGCCCATGACCAAACCAACCACCCGAGCGCGCACTACGGCTATCTCGAAGGCCGCATAAAGGTTGGCCGCATAAATGACGAGTAACATGAACAAGCCGAGCGAGGACTGCACGAAACCGCCAAGGAGGGAGGGATGCAACTGCTCCGGTGATTCGATGGTGCGGGTAACGACCGGCGCTTTAATGGGCGGCTTGCTCGGATGTTCGGGTGCGGTGGGCTCAATAAACACCTCCACATACTGTTTGAGCTTGGGATTGTCCGCCAAATGTTTGAGGGAATCCTGCGAAAATCGCGCCCACGGAACCGTGTCGTAGGTGTCGCCCGTCGTACGCACCATGGCCCCGTTGTCATCGGTCTTCACGATGTCCCCGCTGACCGACGTGCCGTCGGTCAAGGTCCAAGTATCCGCCGCCGAAACGGCTGCCGCCAGACCCAGCCAGAGGCTCACAACAATAAGGAAAGTGCGCACAGAGGTTTTCTATCAGACCAAGCCGCCGGGCGAAAGTAAATTCAGCGAACGGCGCCACCCTGGGGGATGACACAAAAGGCTGCTCGCCCAAAAAAAACGCCCATAAAATGGGGGGGGTGGCGGACCGGTGCGACGCGTATCTGCGCTGAGGGGCAACCGGGCGAGCATCGTTCTCGCTGGCGCTCCAGGCGCCCCGCCGCCCCTCAAACCTTCGTACCGCCCAAGACCAATAACCGCCCAAATTCCGCCGGCGTGAGCGGCGTCACGGACAGCCGCGATTGCTTGAGCAGTTTCATCTCCCGCAGCGCGGGATCGGCCTTGATGGCTTCCAAGGAAACCGGCCGCGCCATCGGCTGGACCGGTTCAAGGTCCACGCAGGACCAATCGCCCTCCGCCGCGGTGGGATCGGGATAAGCCTCCCGGGCCACCCGGGCAAGCCCCACAATCTGTTTCTCGGTGACACTGTGATAAAAGCACACCGAGTCACCCTTTTTCATCGTCCGCAGGTTGATCCGCGCCTGATAGTTGCGAACGCCGGTCCAGGCGGTCTTGCCGTCCTTGACGAACTGCGCCCACCCGTAGGCGGCGGGTTCGGATTTCACGAGCCAGAAATTCATGGCCTCATTTAACCG
>CAYTJG010000078.1:18511-21724 GCA_964437865.1 uncultured Bifidobacteriaceae bacterium
GTTCACCGCTGCCGCACGGCAGTCGTCCGGACGAACGGACGGTCTACGCCTCGATGTAGATCGGCTCCTGAATGGGGCAGTACCGGGAAAAAGTCTGAATCCGCAACAGCAACACCGGCGTGATCTGACTATGCGCCGGAACAATGGTGATGTCAGTGATCGTTTGAATGTCGGCCACCACCGTCTGGCCCACCCTCAACTCCTTGACCGGGATCGCCTCGCCGACCCGCCCCGCCAAGGCAGCCGTCAAATAGACATCAAAACTGGCAAAGACCGCATCCAACACCCGCGGATCATACCAGCCCACGCGTTCCTGCAAACGCGAGAGGGCGGCGTCTTTACGCAGGTGCTGCGTTTCCAAATCCGCCAAATCCGTGAGCACCTTCAAGATCCGGGAGCCGATCGGGATATCTTCACCCCGAACGTCATCCTGGGGAAAGCCCGATCCATCGTAGTGCTTCTGCTGGTAGCGAACGATTCTGGCCACCGATTCCAGCCGGGGGATGTGTCCGAGGAGGTCGGCGGCATTTTGCGGTGCGCGGCCGAGAATCTCGTTTTCCTGATCGGTCAGGGGTTGACCGGCCCGCTGTTTTTCCACCAAGGCGCGGGGCACAGTGACGGTGCCCAGCGAGCCACAGAGAGCCGCCATTTCCAATTCCCATGAATTCTCGAGTTCGAACCCGTTCAAATAGCTGCGCATGTGGCCCCGCAGGGTCTGCCCGCGCCCAAAAGAGACCGGGTCGCTCATGGCCAGGATATCGACCAGCAGGCGCACGCTGCCATTGAGGGTTTTCTCCAACAACTCCCGCTCCGCCGTAATGAGTTGGTATTGCCTGAGGCAGGTTTCGAGGACGGTGCTCAACATCTCCATCGAACAGGGCTTGTTGAGAAATTGAAAAACCTGACCTTCGTTGACGGCCAGGACCGCGGTTTCCTGATCCGCATTGCCCGTCATCATCACCCGGATGACATCGGGATACTCCTTTTTCACCCGGGCCAGCAACTGCACGCCGTTCATTTCCGGCATCCGCATGTCCGCGACCAGCACGGCGAACGGACCTTCCAGCGCCAATCGCCCCAAGGCGACCTCGCCACGGCTGGCAGTCACCAGTTCAAAACGGCGACGCATGCTTCGTTCCACCGCCGAAAGCAGGCTCAAATCGTCGTCAACAAAGAGAATTTTTCGACTCACAGGATTTCTTTCCACAACCGCACGCGCTGCGAAACCTGCTCGCATGGGAACAGGCTAACCGGTTGGGCGCCGGCCGGTACGCGGCCAGCTTCATGGCTGGAGCATGACCTCCGTATCATTCGCCTAATAATGGCAACCTGGTCGGGCCACCGGGAACCGCGCCACCCTAGCGCAGTCAAAGTAACATAATATCGGCGATCGGGGGACCGGCCTGAAATGCTTTTTCCCGCGCCGCTCCCGGGCACTTGTTTTTAAGAGTATTCAGCCGGGCCGGATTGGAGTTAATATCTGGGCGTGACCTTTGCTGAAAACCTGACCGCCATCCGCGAACGCATCGCCACCGCCTGTGCCCGGGCGGGCCGCGATCCTGCCACCGTCACCCTGCTGGCAGTCTCCAAAACCCACCCGCCGGAAGCCATCCGCGCAGCCGTGGAAGCCGGACAGATGTTGTTTGGCGAGAATAAGATCCAAGAGGCCAAAGCCAAGATCCCGCTGGGGCCGGCCCGGGCGCGCTGGCAATTTATCGGGCACCTGCAATCCAACAAGGTGCGGGAGGCGGTGGCGCTGTTTGAGATGATCCAGGGGGTGGACAGCTTGGCGGTGGCGCGAGAGATCGCCAAGCGGGCGGAGCAAGCGGCCAAGACAATGCCCATCCTGCTGGAGGTGAACGTGGCCGGCGAAGGCAGCAAGTTTGGCTACCAACCGGAGCAGTTGCTGGCCGATCTAGGCGAACTCAACGCCCTGCCCAAAATCGAGATCCACGGCTTGATGGCCATTCCGCCCTACACACCGGTGCCCGAAAAGGCGCGGCCCTACTTTCAGAAGCTGCGGGAATTGAAGACCCGGGCCGAGGCCGCGCTAGGCGCCCCCCTGCCCCACTTGAGCATGGGCATGAGCGGCGATTTTGAGGTTGCCATCGAAGAAGGCGCTACTATCGTGAGGATCGGCACCGCCCTGTTTGGCGAGCGTCACTATGCGGTGAAACGTCCCGCCGACGAGGTCTAAGCAGCCGGACCGTCCCATTTTCGGTCCGCGGTACTGCCATCAGAAGCGGTATCGCCTGCGCTGGCCGGGTGCCGCGCATCCAGGCCCTGTGAATCCGCGCTTTATATATTTACGAATCGACCGATAGCAAGAGGATAATGCATGACCGTGGACACTTTTCAGCCTGAAATTGACGAGGCCGTAAGCAATTACGACCGGTTTGTCGTCTGCTTGCACAAGTCACCGGAAGAATTTGCCGCGTCGCTCGCCTCGTTGTTGCAAAAAGCCATACGCGCTTATAATACCAGGGCGGCCGGCATGCGCCATGGCATCGCCTTGGACAAGGACGTGACCATCATCCTGAGCCAAAACGATAACGAGCGGCCCCTCTGCGGAATATATTTCAATCTTTGTTCGCCCTACAAGCGGGATGCGCTGCCCAAGACAGTGCAACCGCTCGTCGAAAAGTCTCCCAAACCAGACGAATAAGCCCCGCGGCGGTCACTGGTCGCGAACCGTATCGCCCGCTTGGGCATCGCCCGAAAGGATGTCCGCCACGATACAGGTGTCCTGTTGCGGCCCCACCACCTTGACTTCGGCCGTCTTGAGTCCGTTGCGATACAGGAACAAGTGTTGGTCCAGCTTGGGCAGGTGGCCGGCGGGGTAGTTCAGCACCACGAACTGCCCCACCGTGTTCACCGTAAGCACCTTGGCGATCAGGGATTCATCCGCGGTGACGATGTTCTTGGATTTGGCGGGATGCGCTTTCTCGGGCTGGGCGGTGGCGGTGGCGGCGGGAGTGGCTGGGCTGCTATGATGCCAGGGCAGGTGGCGCCCCACCCAGGCGCAACCGGACAGCATTAGGGCCAGGGTAAGCATCGCGAGCGGCAGAAATCTTTTCATGTGGTTGGATAGTGGGTTCGTAAACCGGTTTTATTGTAGAATTTCCCCCGGCCGGCTCAATCAAAATCGAGTTCCGGCACAGAACCGGCTGTTTCCGGCGGGGTGGCGGACCGGGCCAAAATTTGCCGGTTTAT
>CAYTJG010000079.1:0-8956 GCA_964437865.1 uncultured Bifidobacteriaceae bacterium
GCCTATTCGAAGTGGACAATGCCTTGCCGAAGGGCGCTGATGGCGGCCTCGGTGCGGTCCTGCACATCCAGTTTGGTGAACAGAGTTTTGAGGTGAAACTTGACAGTTTCCTCAGAAAGAAAGAGCGCGGCGGCAATCTCCTTGTTGCTGCGGCCCTTGACCACGAGTTGGAGCACCTCCAATTCACGCTGGCTCAGGTCGCGCCGCTTTCGGCGCTCGGCCAGTCGTTCCGCCAAGTGGGGTGCGAGGCGCGATTGGCCCGCGTGGATGGCCCGGATATGATCCACGATTTCCGCCTTGGACATGTCTTTGAGCAGGTACCCCTGTGCGCCGGATTGAATGGCGCGGTAAAGATCCTCATCGCCATCATACGTGGTGACCACGATGACCCGGGCCTCGGGAAACTCCGCGCGGATGGCGATGATGGCCTCCACCCCGCCCAGTCCGGGCAGGCGCAGATCCATGAGTGCGATGTCGGGTTTGAACTGGCGATACAAAGCCACGGCTTGGTGGCCATCGCCACCTTCGGCCACCACTTCCAAATCCGGCTCGCTTTGGCACAGGGCGGCCAGCCCGGCGCGGAACGCCGGATGATCATCCACGATCAGTAAACGGATGGGGGTCTTTTTTTTCATGTGTTCCAGGAGCGTCAGCCCGGGACGGGCAGTTCAATGGTGATTTCGGTTCCCTGGCCCGGCTGGCTGCGCAGGGTGATTTCCCCGCCCAGTTGTTGCGCGCGTTCGCGCATGCCGAGCAGACCGAACCCGCTTTCGCTCGTCGGGGGTTGCGCCACATTGAACCCGATCCCGTCGTCGCGCACCACAATTTTCACCGACTTGGCGCCGAACTCCAACTCCACCCGGACCTCGGCGGGTTGGCCATGGCGCACGGCGTTGGTGATGGCTTCCTGGCCCAGGCGCAAGAGGCCGTTTTCCACGAGCGGCGCCAGCCGGCGCACCTCGCCGGATTGGCTGAATTGGCAGCGGACCCGGTTGGCACTGCCGATCTGTTGCATGACGCCGGTGAGTGCTCCGGCCAGATCGCCCTGTTCCAGCACTTGGGCGCGCATGTTCCAGATGGCACTGCGGGCGTCCGCCAGGCTGCTGCGCACCAGCTTGCTGGCCTGGTCCAGATGGTTCTTGGCCCCGTGGGTGTCGTTCGGGAGGTTATCTTTCACCAATTCGAGTTGGATGGAGATGGCGCCGAGCCCCTGGGCGAGAGTGTCGTGGATTTCGCGGGCCACGCGATTGCGCTCCTGCAGGATGGCGGTCAGTTCGCGCTCCGCCAGTTCCCGTTGGACCGTCTGCTCGCGCAACCGACGCCGGGCCAGCAAAAAGACGGCCAGGACAATGGCGGCCAGGGCGAGCGACGTGGCGGCCAGCAGCCAGACGCCCCGTTCCCAATTCAGCCAGGCCGCGGGTTTGACGATGAACACCGCGTCCGCGGAGTGGAGCAGGAGTTGGAAGCCCTCGGGCCGGGTGATGCCGCTGGTGGCGGAGCTATACGCATCGACCACCACCGAACAAACGCCGGTCAGGCGCATGAGGCTGCCCACCTGCCACGAGTCGGGCACCATGAGCGGGATGTCGCGTCCCGCCAACACGGCGGTGAACGACTCGCCATTGGCGCTTAACTTGAGAATGTATCCATCGATCGATGGTTTGATATCTGCCAGGACCCCCTCCAACCGGACCAGGCACGCGTCGTGTTCCAGCGCCGCGGCGGGATTGGTGAGGCAGATCGGGGCGGGCGCCGGGCCGGAACTTATCTTTCGGTACACGGCGTCTTCCAGCACGGGTGAATACCCGCCGCGAATCGGGAAGCCCAGCACGTCCACTTCATCGCCCACGACCAACGCATTGGTTTGGCGGATCAAGGCGCGGATGCCGTCGCCTTCGTCCTGGAGCCACAACTGCCGGCCGCGTTCACAGGCCGTGACCACGCCATGAATATGCCGTTGATGTCCGTAATTGCCATTGGGCGAGAATTGCAGGAGGCTGCCAATGGGGCAGACGGGCATGGCGAAGGGCTCTTTCGGCGCCGGGGCCTCCACCTGCAGCAAGTTTTCGTAAGGCACAAACAGTTCGGGCCGGATGAGCTGCCGGTTCTGGTTGACCTGATAGAAACAGATGCCGCGCACCCGGACATCGGCATCCACGAGCGATTGGAGGGAATTGGTGGTGATCACCTCCGCGCTCAGCCGGCCGCCGCCGGTGGCCAGCACAAATTCCCAGCGGTGCGGGTTTGCTGCCGCCGCTGCGCATTGGCGGACCACCCCGGGCACTTCCACCCACTGCGCGTCGAGGCTGCCGCTGATCATTTGTTCGTAGGTGGCCGGCCGCGGTTCCGGGACGGTTTTCCGGCCCAGGTGCCGGACTTCTTTGAACAGCAAAATCGGCGCGAATTCGCCCGGATCGCACGCTCCGCCGATGACCACCCAATCGCCGCGGTGCAGTTGCCGGAGGGTGTTGAACGGGCCCGCAACGTAAATGCCGGCCGTGTCGTCCAGCAGCACAATGCCGTCGCCCTCGGACTCGGCCTCGCTGATGACCACGCCGGTCAGGTGGGCCGGGGGATGGGCGCGGGACTGGGAGGGGGTGAGCGCGCGCACCTGCGCGGCGTTCGTCAGGCCGATTTCCGCCACCGGACCATCCGCGGCAAGCGCGCGGAAGGCGGTGGCGAGCGCAAGTAGCGCCGCCGGGAACTGGCGCATGACAACTGGCACAGCCGCAATTTCCCTGAAAAAGCCTCAAAAAGCGAGCGAAACTCCGGCGCCGCACGACGACAAAAAAACTCCCCCGCCGGGGCGGCGGGGGAGTTGCAAACGCTCCGGTTATTATTTCTTGCCGTAGAATGCCGCGATGGCGTCGCTGACCTTGTCCGCGTCGTCCAGCGGCATTTCGCCGTGGATGGGCAGCGACAGGATTTCCTTCACCGCCTTCTCGGTTTGCGGCAGTTTCGGGATGTACGGGAACAGGCCGATCACCGCCGGCTGCAAGTGGTTTGGCTTCGGGTAATGGATGCCGGTATCAATGCCCTTTTCCTTGAGGAATTTCTGGAGCTCGTCGCGCCGTTCGGCCCGCACCACATACATGTGGTACGCGGGGGTGGCCCATTCGCGCACGGGCGGCGTTTGCACAATGCCCTTGAGCCGGGCATCGTAACGCGCGGCGATCTGGCGGCGGTGTTCATTGAATCCGTCCAGGTGCTTCAGCATCACGCGGCCGATGGCGGCGTTGATTTCGTTGAAGCGCACATTGTAGCCGGTAAATTCGTGGTCGTATTTGCCCTGGCGGCCGTGATTTCGCAGCATCCGCAGGCGGTCGGCATAATCAACCTTGTTCGTGCAGACGCAGCCGCCATCGCCCAGCACCGTGAGGTTCTTGGACGGGAAGAAACTGAAGGCGCCGAAATCGCCCATGCTGCCGACGGTCTTGCCCTTGTATTTGGCGCCCTGGGCCTGCGCGCAATCCTCGATGATCCAGAGCTTGTGTTTGCGGCCGATGGCCAGCAGCCGGTCGTTGTCGATCGGGTGGCCGTACAGGTGCACGCCGATGATGCCGACCGTGCGCGGCGTGATGAGCGATTCCACGTGGTTGAGATCCATGACGTACGTGTCGTCAATATCGGCAAACACGGGGCGGGCGCCCAAGTGGATCAGGGGTTCCATGCTGGGAAACGCCGTATGGCTGGGCACGATGATTTCATCGCCCGGTCCCACACCCTGAAGCTGGTGCAGAAGATAGACGATCATGGTCCACGAGCTGCCGAGGACGCATTGGGCGGTGCCGGTGTGGGCGGCGAGTTCGGCCTCGAAGGCTTGCGCTTCCTTGCCCAGGATGTATTGGCCGGAGCGGATGGCCCGCAACGCGGCTTCCTCCACCTCGGCGTTCACGAAACATTTGGATAACGGTATTTTGCTCATAAATTTGTCAACCTGCGCCCGGCGCGGATTGAGTTTTATTTCAACGTCACGGCCCGGCCGGTCTTGACCGATTCCAGCGCGGCGTTGAGCACGCGCACGGCGTCGTAGCCGGAAGCCGCATCCGCGCGGGGCGTGGCTCGTGTCTTGATCGAATCGAGGAACGCGCGCAATTCGGCCAGCAGCGGCTCCTCCGGCGGACATTCGATCTGCTTCACCGCGCCTTCGATACCCTTAAAATCCTTGCCGTCGGCCACGTGTTTGTTTTCGTAGGTCTTGATCTTGTATTGCGCCACGTTGTAGTCGCAGACCGCGCTCTGCCTATCGCCGCAGACAATGACCTCGCGGAACTTGCCGGGAATGAAATAGTCGTTCTCGACCGTGGCCCAGGTCTTGCCTCGCGGAGTATCGTATTCCAGCGAGAGCAGCGAGACATCGTCCATGCCGCGGCCCATGAAATCGTGGTGAATGGCCAGGACGCTTTGCGGCAGGCCGCCCAAGAGGAAATTGAAGAGGTCCACGAAATGAATGCCATCGGCGAACATGACGCCGCTGTCGTTGCGCGGCCGCTTGAAGCCGCCAAAGTGGCCCCGGATCATCTGCACCCGGCCGAAATCGCCGTTGTGGATGGCGTCGCGCAGCCAGAGGGTGGCGGGGTCAAACCGGAGAATGTGCCCCACTTGCAGAATGCGGCCGCGCCGGGCGGCCAGTTCCATGAGTTGCCGGGAATCCTCGTTGGCCAGCGTCATTGGCTTTTCCACGAACACGTCCTTGCCGGCTTCCAGAAACTCCTGGCAGAGCGGAAAATGGGATTGCGCGGGGGTTACCACGACCACGCCGTCGATCTTGTCGATGAACGTCTTGTAGTTGGTGGTGAGGCGTTCGGCGGGCAGGCCGAGTTTGCGGGCCGGTTCGAGCTGCTTCTCGCCGGTTTCGGCCACGTACAACTCAATCGGCAAATTGTTCAGGTTGCGCAAGTGATTGGCACCCCAGCGGCCGACGCCGAGCAAAAGAATCTTTGTCATCAGGTAAACGGTTCAAATGCGGGATTGTCGCGCATTGGAGACCGAAGGGTTAATTATACAATTTTTGGCAAAAAACCAAGCCGAAAAAACGGGCGAACACGAGGGCGCCCGGGCCGGTGGAAAATGGTTTGCAATCCGCCCCGCGATATCTGAACAATCAGGCATGTCGAATGGCAAGAATGAGGTTGCGATTTCCCGGTTGGTTGGCCGGGTGGTTTCCATTTTGGCAGCGGCGATGCTGGCTGGGACTGGTGGCTGCGCGCACACTCATGGAGAACGCGCGCGCAATCCAGAAGCGAAGATTTTGCCGAATTTAACCTCCATCATCACCGGTCCGGCGGCCCTATTGCTGACCAACGCGTCTGGTTTTCAGTCCGAATACCAATTGTCATTGGATGACCACGGCAAAGCGCCGGCCAAGCCCTTGGGGCTGCTGTTTGTGCGGGGAGCAGAAATTGAGGTGACGCTGGGAGGTACGCATGGGGGAGCTGGCAGTGGCGGTGCATTTACCGTGGTTTGGGATGCGGCCGCCGGAAAGGGATATGTTTCCAGCGAGGCCTTGCAAGGCTATGCGCCGCTGGGTGGTGTGGTTGGCATCAGCAACTTCGTGATGCAAGCGGCGGGCGGCAGCCCGCAACGACTGGACGGGCATTTGGTGGAGAAAGTGATAGCCACCGCCACCAGCACCAACGGCGAGCGCCTGTCGTGGGAACTGGAAAGTGACGTTGAACATGGGCATTTGCCAGTGGCGATTCACTCGTTGCAAGGCGCGCCAAGCTTTACTTTAACCCTGACCAAGGTTCAGTCTTCCGTGCCGCCGGAGGGAATGTTTTTACGGGCATTTGAGTTTAAGCAATATGGCAGTGAAGAGGCATTGTTGACGGAATTGGAATTGCGGGAACAGGAATATCAGGGCGGGGGACTCGGACGCGGCGCGAATGGGGATGATCATTCCGGTCCTGGCGGTCCCCGCCAAGGCCGGGAGTGAAGCCTATTGAAACTGATCGGGATTAATCAAGGGCCGAGGCCAGCGGCGATGGGTCGAATTGCTTTCTTTCTGGCCAAGCTGGGGCGCCGCGCCGGGGAGACCCGACGCGGCACCTGAATTAGCAGCGATCAGGGCGCAAGGATCCGATAAAACCGGGCCGTGTTTGTGCCAACCGTGTCCGTAGTGGTCATGGTGCTGCCGGTGGCGGTGGCGCTGGCGAGCGTGACCCAATTGGCCTGCGTCAGGTTTGTTACATATTGCACCTGGTATTGCAGACCGCTCACGCCGGTCCAAGTCAATTGCATGGTGCCGCCGGTCACGGAAGCCGATTGAAAAGCCGGTGCTCCCAGGGGCGTCAGCGTGACATTGTCGAGCGTGAAAAAGCCGTTGTCATTACGGAAACCAAAGCGCAGGGTAGTGATGTTGGTGGAGGCCACTACGGTGAAGACCATGTTGTTCCAGTCAAATGTTCCCATGTCGACTTGGTTGAAAATGGTGTGCGCAGCACTGCCATTGGTGTTCCACTGCACTTGGAACTGGTTGGGTGTGTAGCCGTTCTGCCCCGCCAGATTGGCCAGCCAAAACGAGAGTTGGTAAGCCTCGCCGGAACGCGTGGGCAGTGTCTGGGAAAGATAGGCGAGTGTGGTCACCTGTCCAAAGGCGGCGAAAAAGTCCCCATCTTCGGGCGAATAATAAGTGTACGTACCGTCGTCTACAAAATTGGCTTCGTAGACATACTCGTCGCCGGTCAGCGTCCAATAGCTGAATTCCTCGGATTCGAAGCTCTCATCCAGCACCAGATTCTGGTCCACTTGCAAAGTGAACTGGCGGACCTGCGTCAAGCCGCTGGTTAGGTTGGTGAACGTCAGATTGGCCGTGTAAACGCCCGCCGCCAATGAAGTGGCGGCGCTGTTGATGGCGACGGATACGCTGGTGGCTGCGCCGCTGGGTGTCAGGGTGCCGCTAGTGGTCGAGACATTTAACCAAGCGGCAGTGTTGCCGACCGACCAGTTGCAGGACGACGTGCCGTTATTGGTGAGCAAGAAGGTTTGGGCGGAGGTGGAGAACGGACCACCGACCGGGCCGTTGCCCACAGGGCCGCGGCCAGGGGTGACCAGGAATCCGTCCGGTTGGGTGAGGGCCACCAGCAAACTGCTGCCGTTGGCGCTGCCCCAACCCGTGCACAAATCATAGCCGGAAACGGCAAAATATTGTTTGGCATTGCCATTGGTGTTGTTGCCCACGGTCACATCATCAAGACAAGAGGTGAAAGCGGCGTTAGTCCCGATGCGGTAAAGCGCCGGATTGAGGAAGCCAATCGGGGCCACCTTGTTGTTCGTTGCTTGCTCGTTGACCAGCGCCGCGTAACCGGCCCACAAGGGAGCCGCGGCGCTCGTGCCGGCGGCTACTTCATTATACCCATCGTCTGCCACGATGAAGATATTGTCCGCCACCATGGCCACATCCGGAATATTCCGGTAGGTGGTTGACCCCCCGCTGGTGGACATATTCACGCCTTTCTGCCACGCGGGGATGGGGTAATAATCGCTGACGCCGCCGCTGCTGCCGGATCCAGGGCCGTAGCCGGGATTCCAAACGGTTTCGCTGAGCCAGGGGCCACCCGGACCCGCGATCCCCAGCGTTGTACCACCAACGCAAGTGACATACGGGTCGTCAGTTGGCACGTCGATCGCCACGTCGTTAGTATAGGCGCCGCTGTCGCCGGAAGCGCAGAAGAAGGTCTGGCCTTGGGCGGCCATTTTCTCAAAGTAATTATCCATGTTGGTCCGCTCGGCCAAGGTGGGGGTGGCCGACGACCAGGAACAGCTGAATTGTTTGATCGCTGTATTCTCGGACATGGCGGCGAGAATGTCATTCAGCAAACCGTTGTTCGGGTCCGCTTCGTAAACCACCACTTGCGACAAGGCGGGGGCCATGGAGATGGCCATTTCAATGTCGAGAGCCACCTCGCCGTTGCCGCTGTACTGTCCGGTGGTTGGCGTGCCGGAAAAACCGTCGAGGAGGACAATGCTCAGGGGCACATTCCTCAACCCCATTTGGGACACATACGATTCGATATCGCTGGCGTAATAGCCATCAAATTCCAACAAGCCAACCTGCTGGCCGCTGCCATTGAGGGACACGCCGGGGGCGTAAGCCGCGCGATAATCGAATCCGCCCAACACGCCGTTGGGGCCGGAACCGAGCAACTCCCGGTTATGGGCCCGGGAGGTGATCGGTTTATGGCGCAATTGGGCGGGGTGCGGCCGGGCGTAGTTTTGCAGGCCGCCGATGCTTGAGATTGGAACATCCGCAGCGATGGATGGCTCGGTATCGGGCGCATAGAAGGTGCGTGTTTCGGTGGGGTGCTGGTAGGTTCGCAAGGTAACCTGCAAAGCCCGTTCAATATCCGGCACCATGGCGCTGACTTCCAACAGCATTCGGTTGGGATGCTGCGCCACGATGTGGAAACCCTGGTTCGTGGCGAAAGCCACCACCGCGGCGTAGTCCTGCTCCGTGGGGCCAAACTGGGCCGTAAATTCATCCGGCGACAAGTAATGGTGATACGAGGGGCTGGCGGGATCGTAGATCTGGGCGAGGAGGTTTGAGAGCGCTGCTTGATTGCGCAAGGGCAGGCCGAGGGACAGTTTCAGGCTCTTGGTGGCGTCCAAGCGGCCGATGGGTTGGAGGCTGGAAACCACCGTTGGCACATGGCCGGGAAGCAGCTTGCGTTGCGCCGATTGGGCCATGGCCAGGGAGGCGGTGACGAGCAAAATCGCCGAGGCGCACCAGAACGTTCGTTGCAGATGGTTTAACTTTTGTAACTTCATTGTGTGGATTTTCTGGGGGTGTATTGAACGAAAAGTATTCCCAACCTTCGTTCGGATTAACCTTGGCGACGATAGTAGATTATCCGCAGGTCATTAAATCGCCCGTGTTACCGCCATGTTCGGCAGACGGCAGCCTATCCATTCCATGAGGAAAAGCTTGACCACGCGGACGGTATTGTAAAGCGGAAAA
>CAYTJG010000079.1:9056-16094 GCA_964437865.1 uncultured Bifidobacteriaceae bacterium
GTCACGGCGGCGAAATGGCAACTCGATAAAATCTCAGCGGAGCATTGCCAGTGGGGATGGAAACGTGCATGACATTATTAGTCGCGAGGATGGAGGCGCCAAGGTCGGCCCAGTCGGACTTGTCGAGATTGGTCGTGGATTCGATCACATAGGAGACATTCACGAAGGCATTCCAACTGAAGGCGATGGTGCCGCCGGAAAAGGCTGTGGTATTAAGAACGGGTGCAGGCACAGGTTCCACGGTGACGTCGTCCAACCCAAATGCTCCGGGGACGTCATTGAAATCAAATTCGAGTGTTGTGCTCGCGGTGGTAGCGGCAGCGACGAACTGCAGGTTGGTCCAGCCGAAAGCGTTCAGGTTGGTTTGGGCATAGAGCGGCGAGTCGTTCCATTCCGCGATAAACTCGTTGTTCGTAGTATTCCCATTGATGTCGGGAACACAGGTCAGCCAGAAGGATATCAGGTATGGTCGATTGGCCGTTGTGGCCACGGTCTGAGAGAGTGAACCGACGGCCGGGTAACCATCCCAAGCCCATTCTCCAAGGTAGGCGCCATAAAGTCCCGAATGCACAAACAGCCCGTCGGGTTGGCCGGGCAAGGCAGCCGTTCCCGCCACGTCCACGTCGTCGGCGGCCAAAGCAAAAACCAGCTCGGAGCTGCCGACCAGGGTCCAATCGGTAAGGTCGCCGGTTTCAAATCCGCCATTTCCAACATAGATATCAAATTCCCGGTTCTGGACCGTGCCGGCGGTCCGGTTGAAAATCGGAACGTTGCCGCTGAAGTTGCCAATCAATAAATTGGTTGCCGCCGCGTTGAGGTTGACGGTGACCGTGGTGCTGGCGCCGGCCTTCAGGCTGCCGACGGTGGCAGAAACGGTAAGCCAACTGGAGGTGTTGACGAGGCTCCAGTTCAAGGAGCTCGAACCAGTGTTTTCCAGCGTGTAAGTTTGAGAGTTAACGGCAAACGGTCCGCCACCGGGCCCAAAAGAAGTGAAGCCCAGCGGCGGCGTGACGAGCAGGGTTTCGGCCGGAGGAGCCAGCAGGGCGGTGATGAGGTTACTGCCGTTAGGCGTGCCCAAGCCCGTGCACAGGTCATAGCCGGTAGCCGCCTTGTATTTGGTTGGACTGGAGCTGTTGGTATTCCAGCCGGTGGTGATGTCATGAAAACAAGCCTGGTAGTTGGTGCTCTTGGCAATGGCGTAAAGAGCCGGATTGGCAAAACCAACCGCGGACTGGCCATTCGCGGCGGCTTGTTCGTTGGCCAACGCCACCAAACCGGCCCAGAGGGGAGTGGCCAGGCTGGTGCCCCCCTCGGGGAAGTCGGAGGAAGCTCCAATAAAGTCATTGCCCCACACGATATTTAGGTTGTTAGCCACGAGGGCGACGTCTGGTATATTGCGCATGGTGGTGGAGCCCTGGTTCGCCGTCATGCTGATGCCCTGTTGCCAGGCCGGGATGCCATAGGTAAGACTGATGCCACCGCCGGAGGCGGCTGCGGGCGTGATATCTCCGAGCCCATCGTTAGAAGCCGGAGTGAGCCAGGTGGTTTCCGACGCCCAAGCTCCGTCCGAGGCGGTTGTCAAAGTTGTTCCCCCCACGACCGTGATGTAGGGATCGTCGGCTGGTTCGTCAATGGCCCCCGGATACGCACCACCATCGCCACTGGCTAGGAAGAAGCTCTGCCCTTGCACGGCGTATTGTTGGAATATTTGCACTGTCGAGAGATTAATATCGAACCCGTAGGAGCAGCTCAATTGCGCGGCCAAGTCATCCGTCGCCATGCGGTTGAGTACGTCGTTAATCTGGGCAGTGGTGGACGCGTCTTGCACATCATTCGTCCCCAAGGGGGGCACATCCGTCGGCGTGGGACCTTCATAGACCAGCACGCTGCTCAACCCCGGTGCCATGGAAATCGCCATTTCAATGTCTCCTGTGACCTCGAACGAATAATCGAGATAACCAGGGTCATCCGTCCAGTCAACGGTGGTGTCATCGCCGCTGGCACCATCAATCAATACCGGTTCCACATCGACGTAGGGAGAGATGCCGGCTTCGTCTTCGAAATCCTCGATGTCCTGGGCGGAGAAAGCAAAAAGTTCGAACAGCCCGAGCGACTGTCCAGAGCCGTCCAGTGAAACCCCGGCGGCATATGCGTTGCGGAGATCATAGCCTTCGAAGGGACCGGTATTGCTGCCAGTGCCTCCACCTCCACCGCCCGACCCGCCCCCGCCCCAGGGCCGAACATCGGGCCGCGAAGACGTGATCGCCGGGTGTAGATGCGGACGCGGCTTGACATAATTATCCAGACCGCTGATGGCCAGCACGGGTGTGTTGAGGTCCAGGGACGGTTCCACATCAGGCGCAAAAAACGTGCGCGCTTCAACCGGGTGTTTATAGGTGCGCAGATGGACGTGAAAAGCCTGCTCAATATCGGCCACCGACCCGGAGACATCCAGCAACGTGCGATTTGGGTGGGTTCCTGTGACCACCAGCCCGTGCGCCATCACGAATTCAATCACCTGTTGGTAATCTTCCTGGCTTGGGCCGAACGAGGCTGTGAACTGGTTCGGCGTCAAATAGTGGTGAAAGTTCGGGCTGGCGGGATTGTAAACATCTGCGAGCAGGTTGGTGAGTTGCTCGCGATTGCGCAGTGGCAGACCGATGGCCAACTCCAGATGGTTATTTGGGTCGAGCGTTCCCACTGAGGGCAACTGCTGGGTGATCTTGGGCACATGGCCGCTGACGACCTGTCGCGGCACGGCCCCGTAGGCCGATGCGGATAAAATCGCCGGCGCCACCAGCCACGCTGCCGCAATAATGGTTGGCGTACTGAACTTTCTTGCAAGGCCCGATTGCCATATTGCAAAACAACGACTCAAGCCGGGAACGTGCATAATAAAATCTCAAGACAACAACTCACTCTAAACGCAAACCTGAAAGGACTCAAATAAACTCAGATTGCCCATTTGGACTCTCAGACTTCCTTCAGCGCGCGGTTCATCCGTTCGATCGCCTCGTCCAGGTGTTCCTTCTTGGTAAAGCCGATCACGATGGCGTCGATATCCTGGCAGGCCATGGCAAACCGAATGGACTTCTCGCGGTCCTCGGGATTGACGAAGGCGCCGTCGCCGATGATTTTCATGCCGATGATGCCGCGCCCCTTGGCGTGCATGCTTTTGATTTCCGCCATGACCGGCGACACGTCATACTTGGGATTGCCCTCGGGCTGGACTTCCTCGGCCAGCCCGTCGATGCGCTGGCCCTGAGGGTTCACGCGGACCAGATGGACGTCGTTCCAGTCCGAGGCATTGGCGGTGCGCAAGGCCGGCAGGCTGTGGCACGAGACGCCCTTGGCACGGATCCACTTCTTTTCCTTGGCTTCGCTGAACCCGTCCATCGCCCGTTTCCATTCGTCGGTCCAATCGTGGTTGATCATGCAATGGACCAGCATGCTGTCCACGTAATCCGTGTTGAAGATCTTGCGGTGATAATCGATAGTGGCCAGGGCATCGCCAGGCACCCCCATGATCTTTGACTGGATGAATAATTTCTCGCGGGGCAAGCCATTGATGGCGTCGGCCACCCACGGGAAGGTGGCATAGGCCTGCGCGGCGTCGATATAGGTGACTCCGTGGTCGTAGGCATAGTGGATGAGATCAATGAATCCGCTCTTGCCCAGGGCGTGCTGGGTGCGGCCGCCGTCGGTGCCGGTGCCAATGCCCAGGCGGCAGATGTGCAGGCCAGTCTTGCCCAGCGGCACCTGGTCCACTGCGGTGCGGGCGGGCGTACCGGCCGGCGCGACCGCGTCCGCGAACGATCGCAGGGCGGGAACGGATCCGAGGAGGGCGGCGCCCGCGACGGCGGAGGTTTGGATAAAGTGACGGCGGCTGATGGGGGTGCGTTGTGTTTTTTTCATGCAATGCTCCTTTTTACTCGAAATTCTGTTTGGCCACCGTGGGGATAGGCGGACCGCGCGAGGTGCTTCGGTTGTCGGCGGCGGCGGTGCGGCATAAGGTTACAGATACCACGGCGGCATAAAACTGCAATGATGGAAAACCGGTCCAATGTATGGGGGGATCACTGAGCCGGCAACGCCGCCATTGGGGAGCCGGGCTGGCTACGCCAGAAATCAAGAACTTCGGTCCAAAACTGGGCCGGGGCTTCATCGATGGCAATGTGGCCGCCATGAGGGAAGCTCCAGAGACGTTTGGGACCGGCATAACCGTCGTAGAGCCGCCGGCCAAATGCCTCCGGCACAATGTTATCGCCGCCATCCACGGAAATACCCACAGGCCCATGATACTGGCGCAGGTAATCCTCTGCGGGGAATCGGTCTAGCAACAACAGACCGACTGGCAGCCAAGGCATGCGCCGCTGGGCCACCCCGGTAAGGCGGTTGTAGGGCGACAACAGGATGAGACCGGCCACCTGATCCGGGAAGGTGCCGGCGAGATGGGCAGCCACGCCGGTGCCGAGGGATTCGCCAAGAACGTAAACCGGCTGGTTGGTGGCCAGTAATCGCATTGCCTCGTCGGCTGCCTGAAAAAGTACCGGTTGGCTGGGTGATCCAGGGCGGTCGGCATACCCGGGATATTCCAGCAGATAAACGTCAAGGGCGGCCACTTGTTGGATTTGATCGGCGTAGCGGGCGCAGCCGACGCTCCAACTGCCGTTGCCGTAAACCACCAGGAGTTTTCCGATGGCTGGCTGATTAGGCGACAGCCGCGCCATGCCGATGGGCTGGCCAGCTGCGTTGTGCCAGCGCTGAAGATGGTTTTCCGCGGCGGCCTGGTCCACGCGCTCCGCTGGGAAACGCGGGGGCACGTAGATCATGTGTCGCTGGTAGACGGTCACGGTCAGGCACACCAGCGCGTAGCCGGCGGCCGCGAAGCCCAAGATTCGTCCGGCTAGCTTTTGCGCTGCTTTGCGCTTGAACGGATCCGTACTCATGTTCGCCAGTTTGTGCTATATTCAGGAAAAATGGCTTGCGAGGGCAAGCGAAACCGACGCATTCTTTCACTATGAGGACATCCCATACCATTGATTTGCCGTTGTGGCGGAGGCTTTTGGTTCCCGCGTTTACCCTGTGCTTTGTCCTGACGGGCTTGGCGGGCGAGTTTCCCGACGCCTGGACCTGGGATGAAAAGGCGGCCAATCGCGAAGATCACGCGGCGCTGGAGGGCCAGCCGATGCCGGCGCTGGCATTGACCAACTGGATCAATGGCACGGTCAGTGCCGCCGATCTGAAAGGCAAAGTGGTGATCGTGGATTTTTACGCGACTTGGTGCGGGCCGTGCATGGCGGCGATCCCCCACAACAATGAACTGCTTAAAAAATACAAGGATCAGGGATTGGTGATTGTGGGCGCCTGCACCTCCAAGAACGGCCAGGAGAAGATGGAGGAGACGGTGAAGGCGCGGGGGATTGAATATCCCACCGCCCAAGACGCCAGCCTCCAGTCGCAGTCCGCCTGGCACGTGCATTACTATCCGACCTACGCAATCGTGGACCGCAAAGGCATCGTGCGCATTATCGGTTTGCAGCCGGATTATGTGGAACAGGTGGTGCAGAAACTCCTGGCCGAACCGGCGCCCAAGAGCTGATGCGCCGTAGGCGGGATCCCGCTGGGAGGTGAGACCGGCCCTTCAACGGCTGGCGAGGTGGCCGGTGAGGCGGCCAAAGGTGCCGGACCAGCCTTGCTGCATGCTGTCGCGGGATGCTTCAAATGTCTGGCACTCCTCTTCGGAAGCGTTGTACGGAAGCCATTCCACCGTCAGTTTGGTGTATTCTCCCGCCTCGGTCAAAGTGATCGTGGTGAGCAATTCCAGCGGCCACCTGTCCTTGGCTGGGTGCCGCGCAAGGCCCCCCGCCTCGTCCGAGAAGGAGTTGATCCAGAGGATTCTTTGATTGGCCCTGATTTCGCGATAAGCGAACTTGCCCCACATCGCCCGGCCGTCGGGCGTGTGCATGCAGAAGTGAAAGCTGCCGCCGGGCCGAAAATCCAAGGTGGCCTTCGAAATCGTGATTCCGGCGGGCCCGAACCATTGCTTGAGTTGCTCGCGTTCGGACCAGGCTTGCCAGACACGTTCCCGTGACGCGTGGAACAAGTGGGAGATGACAAACGAGCGTGCCACGGAAGGGTTGATAATATGATTCATGCTGAGACTCCTTGTTTAGGAACCGGGCAGCGCCGAGGCGCCGCCCGGCGAAGTTGATTCTATGCCTACCCGGGTGTTTTCAGGCGGCGACTTCTGCCAACCGCAATCGGGCTTGTCCTTCGGTGGACATGGGGCATACGTCCATCACGGGCCGGACCTCGATTTTGGCGCCATAAGGCAGGCCCGGGCAGTCCTGCGCAATGGCGACGGCTTCCTCCAAGCTGCCCACTTGGAGCAGGAAATAGCCGCCAACCGCTTCCTTGGATTCGGCAAAGGGGCCGTCGATGACTGCTTGGCCGTGCGGTCCGGAGACGATCTTGCCCCGCGGTTCCAGCGGGTTGCCGGCCACTGCCCGTCCCTCGTCGGCCAGTCCCTTGAACCAGGCCATCCATTGGTCTGAGATTTTCTGCATCGCCTCGGGCGAGAGGCCTTTCTGCCAGTCGTTACCGCGAAAGATCAAGAGGTAAGCATTTTTGTCAGTCATATGGGTCCTTTCATTGGTCGGTTGTATCGGTCGTTATATAGACGAATGAGCCGCGGAGTTTTGGACACCGTGGTCGTTGCAGTTGGTGGGCGGGGTGCCGGAGGCTGGCACCATCACCATCCAAAGCAGCCCGAATCGGTCAGTGACCATGCCGAAGCTGGCGGCGAAGAAGGTACGGGCCAGCGGCGCTTCGATGTGCCCCCCGTCGGCAAGCCCGTGGAAGGCGCGCTCCGCTTCGGCTTCCGTGGGCACCGTCAGCGAGAGGGCGAATCCTTCGAACTTGGCTTGCCGGGCGCCGCGGCCATCGGCCGCCATGACGATCGTGCTGCCGATTTGAAACTGCGCGTGCATGATCAAGTTCGGGTCGATGGAGGCGCAGCCCGGAGGCAGCGGTTCC
>CAYTJG010000079.1:16194-21618 GCA_964437865.1 uncultured Bifidobacteriaceae bacterium
GGCGGCCTAATTGGAAAGCGAAATCGCCCGACACCGCATGAAATAAATGGTAGCGCTCGAGCGAGGCGTGCTCCCGGATGCGGCCCAAGGCGTTGAGGCCGGCCAGTGGTCCCGCGACCGCCGCCAGGGCCACGGCCCGGTTCAAGGCGATGACGGGCGAAGAATTGCGTTGTACCAATTGGTCGTAGAGCGCGAGGATCTGCGGCCAGTCGGTGGAGTTGTAATCCGGCGCCCGGCCATGGGCGGCGGCAATGGCCGCCTGCAAATGATACTCGGAAAGTGCGCCGCCAGCCGCCGAGTGGGCGAGGTGGAACATGCCGCGGGCGAGGCGGCGCTGGTCCCAGCGCGTGCGGTCCTGTTCCTGGAGCCGGAGCAGGCGGCCCGCGTCATCGACGCGCGCGGGTGTGCGTGCGGCATGCAGGTACATCAGCGCCAACAAAGCGTGGGTTTTGGGCTGGTCACCGGCCGGGTGCACCGCCAACAGTTCGGCCAGCCGGATGGCTTCCTGACATATTTCATCGCGCACCAGTTGGTCGCCGGCGGATGCCTTGTACCCTTCGTTGAACACAAGATAAAGCGCACGCAGAACGCCGTCCAAGCGGCGCTCCAAATCCGGTCCGGCAGGGATCTCGAACGGAATGCGCGCTTCGGCAATGCGCTGCCGGGCGCGGGTGAGCCGCTTGGCAATGGCGGCGTCCGTGGTCAGGAACGCCCGGGCAATTTCGGAGACCCCAAATCCGCAAAGGGTCTTGAGCGCCAGCGCAGCCTGCGCCGCCGGTGCGATGGCCGGGTGGCAGCAAACAAACATCAGCCGGAGGCGATCATCCGCAATTTCGGGTTCGCCCAGCCCAGCCCCGTCGGGGACGGGCGTTTTTTCCTCCGTCAAGCGGATCAGTTCGGGTTCCTTGTCGCGAAAAATCCGCTCGCGCCGTACCACATCCAAGGCGAGGTTTCGCGCCGTGCGCAGGATCCAGGCGGAGGGATTTGCGGGCAGACCGTGGAAGGACCAGGCTTGCAGCGCCCGGACGAGCGCCTCCTGCACCACGTCTTCAGCCAACGCCAGATGTTGCACGCCAAAGATGCCGGCCAGGGTGGCGACCATTCTGGCGGCTTCCGTGCGAAAAAGGTGCTCCACCACCTGGACAATTTCCCGCGGTGGCGCCTCGGTCTGGATCGGTGTGTCTTCCCGTGTTGGCAAACGCCGCAACCTTGCGCAGGGCTGGGCGCAAGTCAAGCGCCCGCCCGCCGCAGAATCAGGGAAAAAGCTGTTGACAACAAACGAACTTAATATCATTGTATCCGCATCCGTTGATGTAACGGACTCATGTCGAGTGGTTGAGGGACTGGCCCGATGACACCACGGCAACCGATTGAATTTAGGTTTCAATGACAGGTGCCAATTCCAGCCCAGGCATCATTAGCTTGGGGAAAATGAGAAGAACCTTGGACGTTTTGTCGCCCCTTCTCGCCATGAGTCGGGGCTTTTTTGTTGCCCTGCCTTGTTGGGGCGGTGCCCGGGAGGGTGTCGCCACGGCGAAGCCGTTGCCTGATGGCCAGGCCGGCGGTTTGCAAGCCGCCGCCAAAGTTGAATCATTATGAGTGATAAACATGGTTACATGAAGGCCCTCAAGTGCCGCGAATGCGGGCGCGAATATCCGCTCACCGCCACGCATGTTTGCGAGTTTGACTTCGGTCCACTGGAGGTGGCTTATGATTATGAGCGCATCAAGAAAACCCTCACCCGCGAGGCGATTGCCGCGCGCCCCCGGAGCATGTGGCGCTATCGCGAATTGTTGCCGGTGGCGCAGGAGCCCACCGTGGGCACACAAGCCGGCTTTACGCCGCTGGTGAAGGCCGACCGGTTGGCCAAGCAGCTCGGCATCCGCGAACTGTGGATCAAGAACGACGCGGTGAACTATCCCACGCTGTCGTTCAAGGACCGCGTGGTCAGCGTGGCTTTGAGCCGGTCGAAAGAGCTGGGGTTTGAAACGGTGGCCTGTGCCTCCACCGGCAACCTGGCTAATGCCGTCGCCGCGCAGGCCGCCAGCGCCGGGTTGAAGGCGTTTGTCTTCATCCCCGCCGATTTGGAGCAGGGCAAGATCCTCAATTCCCTCATCTATGGCGCTCAGGTGATCGGCATCAAGGGCCATTATGACGAGGTGAACCGCCTCTGCGCGGAAATTGCCGGCAAATTTGGCTGGGCGTTTGTCAACGTGAACATGCGGCCGTACTACGCGGAGGGTTCCAAGAGCATGGCCTACGAGATCGCGGAGCAGCTTGGCTGGCGCACGCCGCCGCACACCGTGGTCCCCATGGCCTCGGGCTCCCTGCTGACCAAGATTCACAAAGGCTACCAGGAGTTGGCAAAAGTCGGCTTGGTGGCTGACACAGCACCGAAGATTTTCGGCGCGCAGGCCACCGGTTGTTCGCCCATCTCTACCGCGCAAAAGGCCGGACTGGATTTCTTCAAGCCGGTCAAACCCAATACCATCGCCAAATCGCTCGCCATCGGCACGCCGGCGGATGGCTTTTACGCGCTCAAGGTGATGCGCGACACCGGCGGTTGCGCCGAGGACGTTACGGATGAGGAAATTCGCGAGGGCATCCGGCTGCTGGCCGAGACGGAAGGTATTTTTGCCGAGACGGCGGGCGGGGTGACGGTGGGGGTGGCGAAGAAGCTGATTGCCGCCGGCAAGATCCCGGCAGATTCCTCCGCCGTGGTGTGCGTGACGGGGAACGGCTTGAAAACGCTCGAAGCGATGCAAGGCCATTGCGGCCAGGCGCGTGAAATCAAACCCAGCCTGCGCGAGTTCGAGGCGCTGCTGGAGCAGATGGCCAAGGTGGGGGCGTAATCCACTGTTGCCGAACCAGTGAGTTTTTTGTTAAATTCAACCTTGAAACTGATTATATGCCAAAAAAAGTCCGAATTCCCACGCCGCTCCGCAAGTTGACCAATAACGAAGAGGTGGTGGAGGTCAATGCCGACACCATTGGCGCGGCCATCGCGGAATTGCAGGCGCAATTCCCCGGTATCGGCGAGCGGTTGGTGGACGACAAAGGTGAAGTGCGCCGCTTTGTGAATGTATACGTTAACGAGGAGGACATTCGCTTTCTCAAGAACCGTGAAACCCCGCTCAAGGACGGCGATGAGATCAGCATCATCCCGGCCATTGCTGGGGGCTAGGATTCGATTTATGCCCACCCGGAAAAAGACCGCCGCCCGCCGGACCGCCGCGCCAGTGCATCAGCGCCTGTGGCTGATGTACCCACCCAAGCTTATTAAGAAGCCTTTCATCTGGGAGGCAGGTCACAAATTCAAAATTACCACCAACATCCGCCAGGCGAGTGTCACGGATGAAATCGGCATCGTTTGTCTGGAGTTGGAGGGGACGCGTGCCGAAGTGGACCGTGCCATTATTTGGCTGGGAAAAAATGGCGTCAATGTGGAGCCGGTCGAAATTGGCGTGATTGCCGGTTGATCCCGATTTTGTGGGGAATGAATAAGGCGGTGCGGAGTTCCTCCGCGCCGTCTTTCTTTTTGTTTTTTTTGCTTTGCAGTCTTGCTTTGCAACTGGACAGATGCGGGACCATCCGCTAGCCTGCCGAGAAGGAGAGGACGCCGGCATCAGGCAGTCCGCAGCAGGACGCCACCACCGGTGATAGCCCAACGAATCAAACAAGAGAGAGAGACATATTCAATGAAAACGAGCAAGACGACCAAGACGAAGATTGCCAGCCCCAAAACCATCTCCATTGCCCCCCCAGCCGCAGGTCTTGATGTTCCGCCGGCGAAGAAACGCACCGCCAAGGTGGCCGCTGTTGCCCAGGCCAAAGCGCCAATCGCTCCGGCTGCAGCTCCCGCTCCGGCCAAAAGACCGGCTGCTTCCACCCCAGTGCCGGCGCGCCGCACCATCACCTCGGAGGTGATTGCCGCCCGTGCTTATACGATTTGGGAGCAACAGGGCCGGCCCCAAGGGCGGGAAGTGGAAAACTGGCTGCTGGCGGAAAGCCAGCTCAAGGAGGAAATCCGGTCGTTTACGGCTTGAGACCTACTTTTTGTGCTGCCGTTTGACCTTGAGCTGCGTGGTAGCGTGGACTACCGCAGCACGAACCAAGGCGGCCTCTTCGTCGCTTAGCTTTTGGGACAGGCGGCCTTCAGCCTTGCGTTGCGCCTCTTCCGCCTTGGCTTCATCGATATCGTCGGCCCTGATGGCCATGTCGGTGAGGATGGCTACGCGCTGACCGGTGATCTGCACGAACCCGTCGCCGACCGCCAGGAAAATGTCCTGCCCGCTCTTTCGGGCGACGATCTCACCGGCGACCAGTTGGGTCATGATGGGCATGTGCTCGGGGTAGATGCCCATTTCGCCGTCGATGCCCGTGAGCGAGACCATCTCCACGGCCTCGGAGAAAACCTTCGCCTCCGGCGTTACAATTTCGAGTTGGAGCGTGGCGGCCATTATTCCTTGATTTCTTCAATGCCGCCCTTCATGTAGAAATTCTGCTCGGCCACGTCGTCGTGCTTGCCTTCCAGAATTTCCTTGAAGCCGCGGACGGTTTCGGCCACCGGCACCTGTTTGCCCGGCCGGCCGGTGAACACTTCGGCCACCGAGAACGGCTGGCTCAGGAAGCGCTGGATCTTGCGCGCCCGGTAGACGGTGAGCTTGTCATCCGGCGAAAGTTCATCCATGCCCAGAATGGCGATGATATCCTGCAAATCCTTGTAGCGCTGGAGCACTTTCTGCACGCCGCGCGCCGTCTCGTAATGCTCCTGGCCCACGATGTCTGGCGCGAGAGCCCGGGAATTGGAGGCCAGCGGATCCACCGCCGGGTAAATGCCCAGTTCTGCGATGGAACGTTCCAGCACAATGGTGGCGTCCAGGTGCGCAAACGTGGTCGCCGGCGCCGGGTCCGTCAGGTCATCCGCCGGCACGTACACGGCCTGGAACGAGGTGATGGAACCCTTCTTGGTGGAGGTGATGCGTTCCTGCAGGTCGCCCATTTCGGCGGCCAGCGTGGGCTGGTAGCCCACGGCGCTGGGCGTGCGTCCCAGCAGCGCGGATACCTCGGAACCGGCCTGCGAGAAGCGGAAAATGTTGTCCACAAACAGCAGCACGTCCTGGTTCTTCTCGTCGCGGAAGTATTCCGTCACGGCCAGTGCCGACAGGGCCACGCGGAGGCGCGCGCCGGGCGGCTCGTTCATTTGGCCGTACACCAAGCCAATCTTGGAGCCAGGCGCGATGATCGGCAGTCCAAATTCGTTCTTGCGCGTATGGCCCTGGGCGTCCTTTTCCACCTTGATCACGCCGGCCTCGATCATTTCATTGTACAGATCGTTGCCTTCGCGCGTGCGCTCGCCCACGCCTGCAAACATCGAGATGCCGCCGTGCAGCTTGGCGATGTTGTTGATGAGCTCCATGATGA
>CAYTJG010000080.1:0-21517 GCA_964437865.1 uncultured Bifidobacteriaceae bacterium
ATGAAAAAGTGGTGCAGGTGTGAGTTGGTCCAGCCCATGGCGGCCTGGATGTGCTCGTGGAGTTTATCCAGCGGTGCGTCGAACATCTGGATGCGGCGCCAAATCGGCGGCGTGACGCCGCGTAGCGTGATTTTGAATTGGTGAATCTTCAGCATCCGCCGGATCGCCTTCGCTTTTCCTTGGCCAGTGCTCTCCGCCACTCCCAGGGCCTGGTCGATCGCCGGCAGTTTAAGGTGCGGCGATTTGGACCGATCGGCCAGAAAGTTCACCCAACCGATGGTGCGAATGATGCCGCACGCCCAAGTCCGAGGCTCGCCTTGGAGCAGGGGTGAAGGTCGCTTGCCCGCCAACTTCTGGGCCAGCTTCCGGCACAAGGTCAGGTATTCTTCATTGAGGCGCGCTTGGCAGAACGCATCCGTCATCGCAATTACCTGTTTCAGCACTTCCTGTACTCCTGCCGCCCGCGGTTGGGTTGTCTTGCTCGGCGCCGGGGTCCGAGCATCGGAGCCTGGCTTGCTCGCTGGCCTCGCCCAAGGCAGCGAGGTCACCAAACACCCAGTCGCCTTGGCGGTTCGAAAAGCCTCCTCGAAACCGCGCCGGGAACCCGGGCCAAACGTGATATTGAATAATGCTGCACCCTCACTGGTTCTGCAAATCTTTCCTCTCTACTCAAAATCTGGGTACTGCTCCGGCGCCTTGCCGGCTGACGCCATCACTTTCACTCGTTTCGATCGGCATGGTTTGGCTTCAATTTGTTCCAGCCGCACCTCGAATTTCCAATCATCCCCGTAGTCATAGGTGAAAACCATGGTGTCTTTGAGGGCCACATCGGTTTCACCCACGGCAATATCTGGCGTAAAGGGACCTTCGTCTGACCCAGGATGGTTATAGACCCGCAGCTTGCCACGATGGAAGCTGGCCCTGTGGTCCCAAAACTCGAACGAATTCATAGAAATAGTGTGTCATGGGCTCGCGCGCCAGAACATTTCTTGCTGAGGGCGCGCGACCGGATAAAATCGCTTCCGTCCTGTCCACGCCAAAGATGTCTGCGGATGAATACGCAAGGTGAATTCAACTTCGAAACCGGCGACGCAAGCGAGGGTTACTCGCGCTGGCTGGCCGAGCGCAAGCTGGCAGCCGTCGAATTGGCCCGCCGACTCAATCTCCCGCTCCAGCATGAGGTGGAGGTATGGCTGGTTGGCCAAATCCGGCTGCGAGGCAAACTTCGCCTTGCGGAAGAAATGCTGTGCATCGAGGAAAACCCTTGGCGACATCTTGAACTCGAGGTGGACCGCGTACGGTTCAAGATGTGCGAAATGGAATCGTGCGTCCGACTGGACTGATGGCGCCGACAGAAGGAATTCGCCTTGCCGGGGCGCATCCTGTATAGCTCATGCGTGCAGGAGATAGAACCAACCGTGGCTGCATCCTCGAAGGCCGCTGTGGCAACAGCAGCACCGCTGGAAAACCCCTTGCATCCGGTCGTCACAAAAACCTCGTCACCGGCCGACAAGATAAAGTTGTTTCGCTCTCTTTTCCGCGGCCGGGATGACGTTTACCCGCGCCGGTTTGAGAACCAGCGGACTGGCAAAGCCGGCTACGCGCCCGCGTGTGCCAATGAATGGGTACGTGGCATTTGTGAAAAGCCCAGAATTAAATGCACGGATTGCCCCAATCGTCGCTTCTTTCCGGTCACCGACGAGACCGTGGGCTGGCATTTGTCAGGTCGGGACGCATTGGGACGGAATTTTGTGATGGGCTTATACGCCCTGCTTTGCGACGAAACATGTTTCTTTCTGGCGGTGGATTTTGACGGCGACGATTGGCAAAAAGATGCGGGTGCTTTCCTGGAAACCTGCCGGCGGCTGGCTGTGCCCGTTGCGCTGGAACGTTCACGCTCCGGTAATGGCGCCCATGCTTGGTTTTTCTTTGAAGAGGCCATACCAGCGTGCTTGGCGCGAAAAATGGGAACCCACGTCCTGACCGAGACAATGGAAAACCGGCCCGAAATCGGACTCAAATCGTACGACCGGCTATTCCCGAATCAGGACACGCTGCCGAAAGGCGGCTTTGGAAACCTGATCGCTCTGCCTTTGCAGAAGGAGCCGCGTCAACGCGGAAATTCGGTGTTTCTGGACGAGCAGTTCACTCCGCACGCTGACCAATGGGCGTGCCTGTCGTCGCAGCAACGCATGAGCAGGATGCAAGTGGAGGGCTTGGTACAGGCCGCCGAATCCAAGGGGCGGGTGATCGGCGTTCGCCTGGCCATGCCGGATGAGGACGATACCAGCCCATGGACAGCTCCGCCCTCACGCCGGCATACCGACCCGCCGATCAAGGAGCCTTTGCCAGAAAGATTGGAACTGGTGCTGGCGGACCAAATCTATATTGCCAAGCAGGACCTCGCACCGCCCCTGCGGAATCGGCTGATTCGGTTGGCGGCCTTCCAAAACCCGGAATTTTATCGGGCGCAAGCGATGCGTCTCCCCACCTACGACAAACCGAGAGTCATTGCCTGCGCCGAGGATCATGCCCAGCATTTTGCCCTGCCTCGAGGTTGTTTAGATGACGTGCTGGCGCTGCTGCAATCATTAAAGATCCAACCGGACCTTCGGGATGAGCGGTTTGGCGGCCAAGTGCTGTCGCTTTCTTTTTGTGGTCAATTGCGTCCCGAGCAACAAACGGCCGCGAATGCCTTGTTGCAGCATGACACCGGTGTTCTGGCTGCCACGACGGCATTCGGCAAAACCGTGATTGCGGCTTGGCTGATCGCGCAAAGGGGGGTCAATACGATCGTGCTGGTCCATCGCCAGCAGTTGCTCGAACAGTGGATCGAACGTTTATCCACGTTTCTCAACCTTCCCGCGAAAACGATTGGCCGACTTGGCGGCGGCCGCAAAAAATTGACTGGCAAATTAGACGTCGCACTCATACAAAGCCTGGTTCGCAAAGGCACGGTGAACGACTGCATCGGGAACTACGGCCAGGTCATCGTCGATGAATGCCACCACCTTTCGGCTCACAGTTTTGAATTGGTCGCTCGCCGGGCGAAGGCGAGGTTTGTCACCGGCTTGTCCGCCACGGTCGGACGCAAGGATGGACATCATCCAATCATTTTCATGCAATGTGGTCCGGTGCGGCATCGTGTGAACGCTAAAAGCCAGGCGGCGATGCGGCCGTTCACTCATCACGTCTACGTCCGGCCCACTTCCTTCCGCCCATTGCCAGAGCCTGAACCCGATCCGCGAATGGAGTTTCATCATTTGTATGAAGCCCTGCTCAACGACGCCGCCAGAAACCAGATGATCTGCTCGGACGTTTTGAACGCTGTCAACGAGGGCCGCTCGCCCTTGATCCTAACCGAGCGAACGGAGCATTTGGAGGAGCTGGCGGCCATGCTCTCGGTGGTTCCGCAGGTGATTGTGTTGCGCGGCGGGCAAACCAAAAAGGAGCAGGATGCCGCACGGGCCCTTTTGGCAAACATCCCTGATGATTCCAAACGAGTGATTCTGGCCACCGGGAAGTTTATCGGCGAGGGCTTCGACGATGCACGGCTGGACACTTTGTTCTTGGCGCTACCGGTTTCATGGCGGGGAACCATTGCCCAATATGTGGGACGACTTCATCGGCTACACGAAGGCAAGCGCGAGGTGCGGGTCTATGATTATGCGGATCTGAATGTGCCGATGCTTTCGAGAATGTTTGACCGGCGGTGCCAGGGATATGAGTCGCTTGGCTACACCATCCTGCTGCCAGCCAGCGCTCTTCCCGGGTGGCCGGTCGAGGTTCCCCTGCCGGTGGATCCGGAATGGAAGAACGATTATGCCGCCAGCGTCCGCCGGCTCATTCGCGATGGTGTTGATATCCCACTGGCCGGTTTGTTCGTCAACGCGACCAGGAACCCGTCGCCGGAAGCCGAAGGCGCGGCACGCGCCCGGAGCGCCAGCGAGGCTTTCCTTTTCCGCCGACTGGAGAGCCTCCCCGAAACCACCGGCCATTTTCGCCTGAATTTGCTGCTGCCGATTCCGTTTAATGGCGCCGGACAGATGGAGGTGGACTTTCTGTGTTCAAGCAAGAAATTGGTGATCGAATTAGACGGGGCTCAACATCTGTCGGACCCCGAAGCGTACCGGCGCGACCGACGCAAAGATACGCTGCTTCAGCAGCATGGCTATTTTATCCTGCGCTTTCTGGCCGAAGATGTCGGCAAATATCTGGATTTGGTTTTGGACACCATCGTGGCCATGCTGACACATCTTGAACACGCTCACCCCCAGAACCGATGAATCCAGTTACATACTCTCCCCGGCAATCTACGGCCCCGTTTGAGAACCATGGAAATGTCCCGGCACATCGGAGGGTCGCCCGCGCTCAGAGGATCCAATCTCCCCACCGCTAACAAGGCAGAGCCTCGGACCGGCAAGAAAATCCATGAGGTTATCGAGCGGTCAAAAGCCGTCGCCTTGCCGGTCGGAGGCTCTGCCTCGTTACCCCCCATTCTGTTGCTTGAATTGTTCAAGCAGCGCCTTCAACTGCGCCGGGTTGAACGTCTTTTTGATCTTCTCAATTTCCAGGCTTGCCAACTGATCACACCGTTCATTGCCGGCATGCCCGGCATGGCCTTTGACCCAGTGCCAATCCACTTTGTGCCGTGCCCGGGCTTCGTCCAGTGCCCGCCAAAGGTCCTCATTCTTGACCGGCTGTTTGGATTTTGTTCTCCAGCCATTCCGTTTCCAACCAAATAGCCAGCTCATTATGCCGTTGCGCAAATATTCGGAATCGGTGTGGAACTCTACTTCACAGTCTTCCGTGAGGGCGTTCAGCGCTTCCATTGCGGCGCACAATTCCATCCGGTTGTTGGTGGTCGCCGGCACACCCCCGCTTAATTCGCGCTGGTGATGGCCATATTCCAGGACCGCCGCCCAGCCGCCCGGCCCCGGATTTCCATGGCATCCGCCGTCAGAATGAATGATGACCTTTTTCACCTGCTGCCGCTGGTTTTAGAAAATTGAGACGAAAGAAAACGGCGGAGGAAACGCCTCCCCCGCCCTGGTGCGAAATGGCTGCTGAAATTCACTTTTTTGCCAAGGATCGCGGCTTTGGCGGTTTTGGCAACTCGGAATTTGAGGAGACGTTTGGCCGCACACTTGATGCTTTGCCCTTCGCTCCGTCCTTCCCCCTCAACCATCTATGCTCTTGGCGACGCCGGTCGCGCTGCACCCGCTGGCTGCTTTTTTTCTCCCGCCGCACGTGTTTCCGGTTTAATCTGTGTCTGCATGGCAATTCTTGGCAAACGCAACCTCCTGTCCATCATTCGGGAATCCCAGCCCGGGCTTTATCTCGACGGCGGGGAATTGGGCGAAATCCTGCTGCCCGGCCGCTACATCCCGGCCAAGCTGGCTCCCCAGCAAAAGCTGGACGTGTTTGTCTATCGCGATTCCGAGGACCGGCTCGTAGCCACCACGGAAACGCCCAAAGCCATGGTGGGTGACTTCGCCTGCCTGAAGGTCATCAATGTGCACCCGCAGGTGGGCGCGTTCCTCGACTGGGGGCTGGAGAAGGATTTGCTCGTCCCCTTTAGCGAACAGGAATTTCCGTTGCGCCTCGGGGATCGGGTGGTGGTTTACGTGGGCCTCGATGCGCGGACAGATCGGATCATCGCCAGCACCCGGCTCAACCGCCATGTGAGCCGCGACACGCCCGCCTACCGTGATGGCCAGCAAGTGAATTTGCTCATCGTCTCCGAAACGCGGGAGGGTTTCCAGGCCATCGTGGACAACACCCACTTGGGACAGCTTTACAAAAGCCAACTCGCTTCCCCGCTGGAAATCGGTGCCCGCCTGAAAGGCTTTGTCCGCGAAGTCCACGCCAGCGGCAAAATTGACTTGCGCCTGGATGCGGCGGGTTACCAACGTGTGGAACCGCTCACAAAGTTGATCATCACCGCGCTGAACATGAACGGTGGCAAGCTGGCCTTTGACGACGATAGCTCGCCCGACACCATTCGCCAAAACTTCGGCGTCAGCAAGAAGGCCTTTAAACAGGCGTTGGGCAAACTCTACAAGACCCGGCGCATCGCTTTTTCCAAGCCCGGCATCCAGCTCCTCGACAATTCCCTATGGTCCCCCGGTAAAAAATCCCCGTAAATCGCCATCGCCCCGGTGCGGCAAATGATTGGCGCGCGTGGGGACCAATTCGGCACAGCGTTTAAACACGCCCCGATTTGTTTGGCGGTTAAGGCAGGCATAATGGATTTATCGCCTTGAGGCATGGGCGATTCTCCGTTTCGGGAGGGACGCCATGAGTTCAGTTCGCGACAGCCTCTTGCCGCTTTTCTCATAGTCGTCATAGGCTTCGACCAAGGCGCCAAGCACATCCGCAGAAGCCTCGAAAAGCTCCTGGGCCTTGGCCTCCGTGACCGTTCCCACGTCATTCTGAAGGTGACTGATGATCTGATGCAGCTTGGCTTTGATTGTCTGCGTGTGGCGAATGGGATTATTCTCCAAAAGGGTATTCATACAAGCGGCTTCCCGGGCATTCAGCCCAGTTGGGATCTCATCAGCCCGGATACCTCGTGCCCCGGCGCGTAGATCCGGTCGGATTGCGCCGGCCACCGGCACCCCGTTGAGGCTGGACCGCCGCCTCTCAGGCTCCTGGTGGTGGTGGCGCCCAGTTCCTCCAGTGTGCGAGTGGCTTCCGAACGCGCACCTTTAAAAATGGCGTCCCCTGCGAATAGTGCTTTCATAATGTTATCAGGCCATCTGTGGCGAGGCCGCGTGAGGTTTCCGGCAAATCGGTTCGAGGTTTAGCGGAGCAACAGGACCACCACGACGATCACCAGCAGGAGTCCGACCGAGCCGCCGCCAATATAGAGCGCACTGGCAAACAGGGGCAAAAGTAAGAAATGCATAATGTGTCTTTCATTTCATGACGGCAGTCATTTGCCGTCATTTTCTACCCTCAACGTACGCGTGAAGCCCGAACTTTTCGATAAGGTATAACCCGACTTGCCGGCGAAGGTCATTTCACAGTTCAAACTTCACTTCCACGAGATATTCCTGGCGCTCCCCCCTCAGCTTCAGCGCAGAGCCGGCCTGTTCCTTGCCATCCAGAAGTACCTTCGGCGGCACCTTCCAACCACCCGACACATTGACGCACGTGATGTGGTACAGGGCGTCGCGATAGCGATAATCGAGTTTGAACGATTTCCAATCCAGCGGAACCTTGGGCGTGAAACGCAATTCGTCCACGGCCAGTTCCACCCCCAAGAGGGTCTCCAGAATCAGGCGATACATCCAGCCAGCAGAACCGGTATACCAGGTCCAGCCGCCCCGGCCGGTGTGCGGCGGCAGGCTGTAAACATCCGCCGCAATCACGTAAGGCTCGGCCCGGTAACGCTCCACGTCCCGGGGCGTCTGCGCATGCAGGATCGGATTGATGAGCTTAAACAATTCCCAGGCGCGAGCGGAATCGCCGGCCAGGGCAAAAGCCATGATCGTCCAAATTGCCGCATGCGTGTATTGGCCACCGTTTTCCCGAACACCGGGAACGTAACCTTTGATATAACCGGGTTCCATGGCTGATTTGTCAAAGGGCGGGTCGAAGAGTTGAATCAACCCGGCCTCGCGCCGCACGAGCCGGTGCGCCACGGCGTCCAACGCGGTGCGAATGCGGTCCTGGCTGCCCGCGCCCGAAATGACGGCCCAGCTCTGCGGCAGGGAGTCAATCTGACATTCGGGATTGGAGGCGGAGCCGAGTGGCTCGCCGCTGTCGAAATAAGCGCGGCGATACCATTGGCCATCCCAGCCGCTCTTTTCGATGTTTTCGCGCAATGTTTTTGCCTGCCCATCACATCGTCCGGCGAAACCAAGATCGCCCCGCCGGGCGGCCAGCAGGGAAAAATGTTTCAACACGTCATAAAGGAAAAACGCCAGCCAGACGCTCTCGCCTTTGCCTTTTTCGCCGACGAGATTCATGCCATCGTTCCAATCGCCGCAGCCCATGAGCGGCAAACCGTGTTCTCCGAATTTCAGGCCGTTTTTGATGGCGCGCACGCAATGCTCATAAAGCGTTCCCGACTCGGCCGATCGGTTGGGCAAATCATAATAGGCTTCCTCCTCCGGCTTGACCGGGCGGGCTTCAAGAAAGAAAACCGTCTCGTCCAGCACACCCGTGTCGCCCGTGGTTTCAACATAGCGCGAGGCGGCGCAAGCCAGCCACAGATAATCATCCGAAAAATGAGTGCGCACGCCGCGACCCAGGGGCGGATGCCACCAATGTTGCACGTCGCCTTCGCGGAACTGATGCGCGGCGGCGCGGAGCAATTGTTCGCGCAGCAAGTCCGGACGCGCATGCACCAGGGCCATGGCATCCTGAAGCTGATCGCGAAAACCAAACGCGCCGCCCGATTGGTAAAACCCCGTGCGCGCCCACAGCCGGCAGGAAATCGTCTGGTAAAGCAGCCAGCCATTGGCCAGCAGATTCAAAGCGGGTTCGGGCGTTTCCACGCGTACGGCGCTGACCGCATGGCCCCAAAAGTCCCAAACCTTCTGCAGTTCATCGCGACAGGCTTGGAGATTTTGGAACCGCCGCGCCAAATCGCGCGCGTGCTCCACATGCTGTCCCGCGCCCAGTATGAAGGCAATTTCCCGTTCCTGGCCAGGCTCCAGTTCCACCTGCACCTGCAGGGCGGCACAAGGATCGAGACCCGGGCCGGTTTTTCCCGAGAGCCGCGAACGCCGGAGCGCCGCGGGTTGCGCCAGGGTTCCATTGCGTCCCAAAAACTCGGTGCGGTTGCCGGTATGGGAACGCGCCAATTCGCTGCTGCCCGCAAACGCCACCCGCCCCTCAAATTCCGTGTTAAATTGATTGCGCGCAAACAGCGCGCTGGTTTGCGGATCAATTTCCGTCAGCACGTGCAGGGCGCATTTTTGCCGCGACTCGCCCAACACCCATTCGGAATAGCTGGTCAGTGACAGCCGGCGACGACGTTCGGTATTATTCCTTATTTTAACCACGGCGAATTTCACCGGTTCGTTGATGGAAACATAAAACCACAGCTCGGAGGAGATGCCCGCCTGCGTGTGTTCAAAGACACTATAGCCAAATCCGTGGCGGACGACATAGGGTGACTCGCCGCCCGCGGGCAGCGGGGTGGGAGACCAAAACCTCCCAGTCTGATCATCTCGAAGATAGAAGGCCTCGCCGCTGGCGTCGGTCACCGCGTCGTTGTTCCAGGGTGTCAACCGGAACTCGTGGCAATTCTCGCTCCAAGTATAGCTGCCGCCACTCTCGGAAATGAGCGTGCCGAAAGTTGGATTAGCCAGCACATTGACCCATGGCGCGGGCGTGGCAACTCCGGGCGGCAGGGTGATGATGTATTCGCGTCCATCGGGCGTGAAACCACCCAGTCCGTTGAAGAAAACCAGGTCCCGCTCCGGCAATTGGCAAGCGGTTTCAAGTTCCGGCCGCAAGCGAATGCGCAGTTGGGATGGCAGCGGCTCCGGCCGCACCCGGAGTGACAATTGTTCCCGCAATGAGCCCTTATCATCGTGCAATACGATGCGGGCCGCCGTTTCCAACAGAATCTTGTCCTCCGGGGAAAACTGGTCCACGCGGCGCAAAAAGATACCGCCGGGCTTGTCCAGCAAGGGCGTGGCGCTGTTGGCGGCCACGAGATTCAGGATTTGGTCATGCAACGCCTGGCGATAAACCGAATCGTCCTCGTTCAAAATCACGAGGTCCACCGGCAAGCCTTTCAACCGCCAGTAAGCGTGGGCCTGCACGACTTGCCGCACCAAATCAACGAGGTCGACGTTCGTGGCATACAACAACAGGATTGGCAGATCACCCGAAATACCGAAACTCCAAAGATTGCGCTGCCCCCGCTGATTGCGGACCAGAATATTGGGAGGCGCCCGGCGCGCGGCCTGATTATAAAGCAACGCGCCCGCCAGCCGGCCATAAAGCTGGGCTTCGATCTCGGTCGTGTTTAAATGGCGCAACATGATCAGGCCATGCGTCCAGGCCAATTCAAAACACCGGTCGGCAATGGTCTGATCCTGGTATTTTTCGACGAGGCCGAGAAGTTCCTCGCGGGTCGGCGCGAGGCCGCAGACCAGCGTGACGGTGGCGCTTTCCTTTGGTTCAAGCCGGAGGGTGCGGCGAATGGACGCAATGGGATCAAGCACGGAACCCTCAGAGTTTGACAGGGGCGCGGAGTTTTTCAGCGCGGCCGGCGAGTTCAGGCTGCCCGCCCGGCCAATAAATTGTGCCCGGTCCGTTTCAAACGAAACCGTTCCGACCTCATGGCCGTGAACCAACAGCAAATGACCAATCCAGGGTGATTTTTCGTGCAAGGCGCGGGGACGACGTGAACAGAGAATGGCGTTCTGCTGCGGCACAATTTGCGTTTGAATGAAAAGATCGCTGAAGGCCGGATGCGCCAGATCCGCCGCCGCCGTGTTCAAGACAATTTCCGCATAACTGGTGACTTCGATGGTGCGCACCTCGTCAGAATGATTGGTGAACGTGATGCGGCGGACTTCCACGTCGATCTCGGGCGAAACCGCAATCTCGGTGTGGGCGTCAATCTCGTGCAGGCGCGAACGAAATTCCGCGCGGCCCTGTGTGAAGATGGCCTCGTAACCCGTCTTGGTTTCCAACGTGGGCTGGTGCGTGGGCGACCAGAAGGCACCGCTGTCCACATCGCGCAGATAAAAAAATGTTCCCCAGCAGTCGCGCGTGGCATCTTCGCGCCAGCGCGTCATCGCGATGTCGTTCCAGCGACTGTAGCCACCGCCGCCATTCGTGACCATCACATGGTAGCGGCCATTGGAAAGCAGATGGACTTCCGGTGGACCCACATTCGGGTCGGTGAAGACCCGCATCGTGTTTTCGACGACCGGCGTGGCTTCGCGTTCGCGGCTGGCTTCGAGTTCGTGCGGATGGAGCACGGAAGTTTCGCGCGGCACGCGCTCATGCAAGAGCAACTCGGCGGATTTGAAAAACGGATTGGCAATAAAGCGCCGCTGCATGGGCCGATCGAGCAAAGTGTAGGCCAGCGAAAGCAGGCTCATGCCTTGGTGATGAGCCATGAACGAACGCACGGTGGCATGCGTCTGGCCGGTGGGCACGCGCGCGGCGGTGTAATCCAACGCCTCGTAAAAGCCGAAATTGCCCGCTCCATTTTCCTGACGCAACGCCTGGAGGTTTTTACAGGCTGCTTCGGGTGCGATCATCAAGGCCATCACCGTGGCATAGGGGGCGATGACAATATCATGAGCCAGTCCTCGCTTGAAGCCCAGGCCCGGCACGCCAAAAGCCCGATACTGATAATTCGCCTCGGCATCCCGCAAGTTGTAGCCGGACTCCGAGACGCCCCACGGTACCTTGAGTTGTTTGCCGTATTGAATTTGCCGGGCCACGGCGGATTTGCACGACAGGTCGAGCAAGGTGTTTTCGTAAGTCGGCATCACCAGCATTGGCATGAGATATTCAAACATCGAACCACTCCAGGAAATCAGCGTGGGTTTGCCACCGGCCGTGGTCAGCGAACGGCCCAGCCGGAACCAATGGTTTTGCTCGATCTGTCCGAGGGCGATGGCCACATAACTTCCGAGCCGCGCTTCGGACGCCAGCAAATCGTAACAACTCGTATCGAGTCGATGCAGGCTGACGTTGTAGCCGATGGAAAAGAGCTCACGTGCCGGATCATATAATATCGTGAAATCCATGCGCGCCAAATCATCGCAGTGTTGCGCCAGACTTTCCAATTCGTTCAGTTGCGCCACGGCGTTCAGTCCGGCGGCCCCCAGCAAGGCGCGCAAGTCAGACAACCGCTTTTCCAACCCGGAGCTTGCCGGGGAGCCACGCGCGGCATCGCGGAGTTCGTCCAGTTTAACGAGCCAGTTCTCGGTTTCGTCGGCAAGCCGGCGTACGCTCATCGGCATGTTGAGCTGGTCCCGGAATCGCTGCCATTCCGGCGCCTGGTCCGGCTGCAAACCAAGTTGCAGCAACTCGTCCAAATTCAACCACGGAACACCGGCGAGAATTTCCTCGCGCTGTTCGCGACAGTTTTGTTCAAAAATCTTTCGCCAGGCTTCACCTTCGTCATTTGGTTTAGTTTTTGCATTGGCCGGCTTCGTCGCCGCGGCCATCGCCTGGTCGAGTATTTGCATGGTTTCCGCCGGCGAGGCGGGATTCCCCAAGAGCAATTTCCCAAGGGCCTCAAAATTCACCGGCGCTCCCGGACTGCGCGGCTGTTCGCGCCAAACGCCGAGCGTATCGCGCAGGCCGGCCATGATTCGCGCCGCGCTCCAAGTTTGGTCCGTGAGTTCCTGCAATCCGGAGTGCAGCGTCAGCAGCAGGCCGGCGAGGTTGCCGTTGTCCACGGTGGAAACATACAGCGGCGCCAACGGCTTGAGCGTGTGCGTGTCATACCAGTTGTAAAAATGCCCGCGGTAGCGTTCGAGCCTTTCCACCGTCTCCAACGTGCGCGCGAGACGCACCGTCAAACCCCGCATGGAAAGATATCCAAAATCATGCGCCGCCAGGGTGCTCAACAAAACGAGGCCGAGGTTGGTCGGCGAGGTGCGGGGCGCGATGACGACATGCGGATATTCCTGAAAATTATCCGGCGGCAGCCAGTTTTCTTCGGCGGTGACAAAGGTTTCGAAAAAATTCCAGATCCGGCGCGCCAGCCGATGGAGTTTATCCACTTGCTCGCTGGAGAATTCAACGCTCTTTTCCTCGATGGGCTGGCTGATCCACCACGCCACTGCCGGCGAAACCAGCCAGAGCGCAAGGAAGCCGAAGACAATCCAGGAAGGCGGATCGCCCAGGAAATAAAACAACGCGGAGGAGGCGATGGCCACCAGCGGAGCACAACTCATCGCGGCAAGGAAGCTCAGCAGGGTATTGTTGTCATCACCTTCGGAATCGCTGGAGGTCGTCCATTCCAGCAGGTTCCGGCGCGAGAACATCAGCCGCCACAGCGTGCGCGTCACGGCATCGAGGCTGATGCCGGCGTCATAGGGCAGAAACGCCACTGTCAGGATCACCTGGGCCATCTGCCGTCCCAAGGTGCGGGCGACATTGCTGAGATGCAAGTAAAACGGCAGGTCCCTCGGCTTGCGCAAGAATTCCGTTAGTACCGCCAGCAGAGACGGCAGCACAATGATGGCGAGGATCGTCAAGCCCCAGGCCCCGGCGTCTTTGGGAAAGAGCAGCCAGCCCAGCAGGAGCAGAAATACCAATCCAAAGGGAACCAGGCTGCGACGCAGATTGTCAAAGACCTTCCAGCGCGACAGTCCCGTGAGGGGGTTTTGCACGCGCCGCACGTCCAGGCCCGGCAGGCGCGGCAGCAGCCACGCTGCAATCTGCCAGTCGCCGCGCATCCAGCGATGACGCCGCCTTGTGTCCGCGCTGTAACGCGAGGGAAATTCTTCGAACAGTTGCACGTCGCTCACCAGCCCCGCGCGCGCGTAACTGCCCTCCAACAGGTCGTGGCTGAGAATCCGGTTTTCAGGAAATTTGCCCCCCACGGCGCGTTCGAACGCGTCCACGTCATAAATGCCCTTGCCGATGAAGGAGCCTTCATGGAAAACGTCCTGGTAAACATCCGAGACGGTCCGGGTATACGGATCAATGCCCGGATCGCCGGCAAACAGTTTTACAAACCAAGACCGGCTGGCGCTTGGCAGGCTGACCGCGACGCGAGGCTGCAGGATGGTATAGCCCTCGACAATCAGTCCTTTTTCCGCATCGTAGATCGGGCGGTTCAGCGGATGGGCCATCGTGGCCGCCAGTTGCCGGGCGGCGTCGCGCGGGAGTTGCGTGTCGGTGTCCAGCGTGATGACATATTTGATGTGCGGCAGCACGGCGAGGTCGCCGACAATTTTTGAGAAACAGGCCACCCCGCCACCACGCAGGCAGTGATTCAAATCCGAAAGTTTGCCGCGCTTGCGCTCGTAGCCCATCCAGATCTTCTCCATCGCATTCCAGCGGCGGGGACGCTGGAAAAAGTAAAAGATGCAAGGCCGGTCACTCTTGTACTTTTGGTTCAAGCCCTGAATGCCTTCACCGGCCCGCCGCAGCAGATCATCGTCGCCAGCCTGGTGTTCTTCTGCGGCGTCGCAAAAATCCGTCAGCAACGCAAAGTAAACCTGGTCATCGCAATTGGCCAGATAGCGGACTTCGATCGCTTCCAACAAGGTCTCGATGCCGCGCACGCTCGTGAGCATTGTCGGCACCACCACCAGCGTCGCATCCGCCGGCGGGATGCCCTTGGAAAAATCCAGGCGCGGCAAGGCTGCGGGCTGGACAAAGATGGTGACGAACCAGTTCACCAGGGACACGGCCAGTTGGCTGGCACAAAGCAGTGACAGCAACGTTACCAGACATGACATCCAGGCGGATAATCCCAGCGCGACCGCCCACTGCAACAGTGGAATGGTCACTGCCAGCGTCACGAGGAAGATGCCACCGAGATAAAATGTGAGCGGAAATTTCCGCGCGACTCTCGGCAAAATGCTGCGGAGGGGAATGGCCATTGCCGCGGTGCGCTCCAGCTCCTTCACCCCCTTGCCGGCAAGGAAAAAACCGACGTGCATCAGCCGGGTATCCGGCAGGGTGGAATTTTTTTGCGCCAGGTCAACGGCCAGCGTCGCCACTTCCAGTTCGGTTTTCTGGCTACAGCGGGCGATGCGTTCGACCGTGTGACGATAAGCATCGCGCGTCGCAAAATCCATCTGTGCATAAACCCCGGCGGGATCGGTGCAGAGCCGGTTTTCCACCACGCTCTGGCCTTCCACAAACTCTTGCCAGTCCAAGGTATCGAGGAAGCGCAGGCTGCAAATCGAATTGCCGACGGAAGCCTGGGTGGCCGCTTGGTACTGGCTTTCGCTTTGCACCAATTGTCCGACCGTCTGGCCATCTTCTGCCAGGCGTTCTTCAATCCAGCCCACCGCGAGCTTCACCGAGGGCGATTTCTCCTGGATGCGCCGCAGAAACTCAGCGACGAACGCCTGGTTCAGCGAGGGCTGGGATTGCGCCATTTCCCCCACGTCAATGATCAAATGGGAGGGGTTATTCTCCGCCACTTGCAGAATTTTATCCGCCCAGTTGCCAGCCGCGTCCCGGTCCTTTCGCTCCACATTCATCTGCACCGCGACGCGCCGCAAATTTTCAATCAGCGCCAACCGGAGCATGATGGGAATCGCCCAGAGTTCGCCCAGCTTCAACGGCACAACCTCCTGATACCCCACCACAAAACTCGTCAGATGCAACGCGTCAATCCGTCCGTCGGTGTGGGAGACGATCTCCACGGCAATTTCATACACGCGCGGAAAGTTGATCCACGGGCCGTTGAGCAGTTGCGGCAATTGGCGGTTGAAGCCCCGCGGCAAGTGACGCTGCGCCGTGCGGATTTGTTCCTCGAGCAAATGAAAATTATCCAGCAACCACTCGGCGGCTGGGGTGATATGGCGGGTCTTTTCCACGCGCAAGGTCCGCTCGTTGTAATCGCGCAGGATTGCTTCATTCGACGCCAGCCGGGGCAGCAACAGATTTGGTCCACAGCCGCTTTCCACGCGACGGTTCTGGGCCAGGTTGCGGGCGGATTGCTTGAGCAAATCAAGGCTCAACAATTCGCCATGCAAAGGCAGGTCTTCCGTCGCAACCTCGGGCGTTTCGCTGGGCCTCGGTCGTCCCGTCAGAATTTGTTCCAGATTCCACATAGATTAGGCACTTTTCCTGCAATGGAACTGGTTTGGCAGACCATATTTAGGACTTTGGAAGTGTCTCGTTGATTTGCCTGCCGGGCAATGGGGTGAACACCCTATATGCCTTGGGGACTGGAACCGGAAACCTTTTTCAACACGCCGCGCCTCGTCCTCACCTGCTCCTTGCCCGGCACGCCGAGAGCAAATTCCACCCCTTCATTCCTCAGGCATCTTACAATGCGTTGGGCCGCCTTCACGACGGAGTTTCATTCCGACGGGTGCGTCCCACCGGAGTTCGTTACCAGGGAGCTTTTTTTCGCTAGCAGCAGCACGAATACTTCGTGATAGAGTTGTTGCATATCCTCGCTGACGCCAACCAGCGCGCGCGCGCGATCGGGTTGCGGCTCACATTCAGCGGTAATTTTCGCCAGATGCCAGGCATAGCTCAACGCCTCGGTCTGAGTCAGCAGCAAAGTCAGCTCAAATTTGTCACCATGTTGGCTTAATAATTCCTTCTCCTTGTCGGACGCAATCGAAGCGCGCGTGGCCAGCTCACCCGGCGGGAGGCGGAGGTCGTCCAGCCGGATCGTGGGATCGTCCTGCGCAAATTTCTCGAGTAACGCCGCTCCCGTTCCGGAAGTCGTAGCGATACGCTTCACCAGTATTTTAACGTCGGATTGCTCGGATTTTATGAATCGCAGCAAACTGACATCCTTTTGCTCGGCCAGCAGTTGATGCAACAGGCTATAGCAATTGTTTCGCGTTGAAAGGCTGCTGGCAATCACCGGCGTGGATTGCGGCGATCGACAGCCGGTCAGAATAAAGCCAACCCACAACATTCCCATAAGCGGCGGGATGAGGGCTTTCACGCTCACAAAATGGACATCCGGACAGACAGTGGCACCAGGAGAACAGAATTGAAGCCGCCATGCGGATTGGCGATCCGTTGGGACGCTTGGGGATCCTCGCGCCACTCCCCATCAACAACGAAACGATATTCATATTGGCCCGATCTCAACATCAACGATACAACCCATTCACCGGCTCCCGTGTTTTCCAGCGGCGTGACCACGGGACACCAGTCATTGAAATTACCGGCCACTTTCACTTCCCTGGCAATCGGATCAAAATATTTTAGAATAATTTCCTGCTCCTCCAACGCTGGGAAGCGTTCGGATACCGGTTGGATGGCGGGTTTGACCTCAACGGCGGCATTGCCGCAAGTCCTCCCGGATTTGCCATTCCCCGCAACCAACGGTTGCGCTGGAGATTTGGCCGCCGCCGGCCTGTCGGCAAAGATGATTGGATGCAAGTTCATAATCTGTCGTCTCCATACGGCGAAACACAAAACCTGTTAATGCCACCAGCGCCTTAGCTGTAGCTCCAAGCCCAAAGGCTGCGTTTCAATAACGCGCCTTCGTCAGCCAAAATGCCAAACCATCAACTATTGATTGGTGCTGGCCGGTAAATTCGTGGTCACATCCGGCAAACTGTTGGTGGCTGGCAAGTTAGTACTTATAACCGGCACGCTGTTGACGCCCGACACAATGTTGGTTGTAACCGTCGGGCCGCTGGTGCCGCTCAAACCGGAGTTGGTGGTCGAGGTGTCGGTTGAACTGCCGGGTGTGTTTTGGTTACAGCCCACTAACGCGCAGGCCGCCAGAAAGGTGATCGCCGACAGTGTAATAATGGATTTCATAATTTGGTTGATTCATGCTTGTTGCCGCCGTTGATTTCGCCCGCCAACCTGCTTTCGCAGGCGAGGACGCGATCAAGCTGCCGACAACTATTTCTTCATGGCCGTGACGTGCCGCACATTTCAGCATCATGCCCCTTTGAGACATCGTGGTGAAAGAATACCTCACTGGTTGTGAGTGCGGTATAGGGTCTTCACCCCAGGCATCCGATCCTCCGCGGTGAGTTGCCACCGGCTCTGCGATGGTTTTCCAGGGACAGGACATTCATTGTTGATCCAGGACAAGAATTTTCAGGCTTTGAAAGATTCCAGATCGCTTCGTCTCAGGAAGGCTTTCCCTTTTTTGGACGGCGTTCCACCAATTCGGTTGGTGATGGCCAACTATGACCTTGGGATAACAAACGTTGGGCATCCTCCGGCCCCCACGTGCCGGCGGCGTAATTCGGGAAATCACTCGGCAACGCCGCCTCCCACTCTTCCAACACTGGCATGACCGATTGCCAAGCCGCCTCCACTTGATCGGCGCGCATGAAGAGGGTGGCATCGCCTTTCATGACATCCCACAACGATGTCTCCTTAGCATCGGGCAAAGGAACATCGAAGCTGTCGTGATCGCTATGTTGTCGGATGGCGATCAATCTTCCAGCGCGAAGCCGACTTTGATGGTCACCTGCCAGTGACGCACTTTTCCCTTTTCGATGTTGCCCCGCGTTTCGACCACTTGAAACCAGGACAAGTGCTTGAGCGTTTTGTGCGCCCGCGTAATAGCCCCTGCCACCGCATCCTCAATGGATGTGTTGGAGGTGCCGGTGAGTTCGATAAGTTTATAGACGGTGGGTTTCATTGGTGGATTTTGGTTGTTCGAAAATGAGGGGGAAAATTTTGACTGGGTGATTAGTGAACACGGGCGAGCGGGTCGCGAACGCGGGCGGATGATTGGTGAACATCGGCGGACGATTGGTGGCGAGTTTTCCGGGTGGTGCCGCTGGAATGAACGGTCCCGGTTGCGCTGCCCCGGGCATTACGAGTTCTGGCGCCGCGGAATCGGGAATGACCGGCAGTAGTTTCGGTGGCGTGACTGCCGACAAGCCGGGTTGATCAGGCAAGGAGGGCGACGGGCTGGATTGTATCCGCAGCATGGTCGGCGGTGCCGGTCGGGATGATTGCCCGGCCAAGTTCAACACAACGAGCGTGCTCAAACCTGTCAGCGACAGCAGCAACCGACTTTTTCTACTTTTCATAAATTGGGCTGAATTTTTGTTTGTTCTCTCGCGGCCAATCTGCCTCGAGGAAGTCCGCATATCTCGCTCGTGGGCTCCGCCGGCCCGTCCACCACCAGCGTGACGGCAGTGTCGCCGCGCAGCGCTTTGGAATACGGGCAGGTTTTGTGGGCTTCGTCCATGATGCGTTGAGCCAGGGCACGGTCGGCTCCCGGGAGCTGGGCGTGGAGTTCCACGGCCAGGCGGAAGCCACCTTGGTCATCCTCGATCAGACTTACCAAGGCGCGAACTCTGGAATCCGCGATGGGTGGCCCAAACTGCTTGGCCGCGTTGCACAAGGCGCCGTGGTAGCACACCGAATAGGCGCCCGCAAAGAGCAATTCGGGATTGGGTCCCCGCTTCTCGATGCCTTTTTCCAAAGGATTTCCCAAGGTGACATCCAACAGCCCATCCGCTGACTGTATGGTTCCCGAACGGCCCCCGAGCGAAGTCACGTCGGCGGTAAACAAGGTTTTCATAAATGTGATTAAATGCTCTTGGCGAATTTTGGAATCAGCATAGAAACGGGCGTGAGGTAGCGATCCCAAGCATCACCAAGCAATGCCGAACCACCGGCAGCCGATGCCACCACCGAGGCCGTTCGCAAAGGCGAAAACTGCTCGGAATAAGTGATATATGATTGGACTACGATTTTATGATGGCACTTCATTTCCTTTCGCTTCGGAAACCACATTACGCTTTAGGCCGCTCTGTTTCGATGGGGTGTAACCCGAATATGATCTGGTCCTGACCAAAATGGCGCGAGCCTTGACCGCCAACACAAACCGACTCCTGGCGGTCCGGTGTTTTCCATCCTCCGTCCTCAATCAGCCATTTTTTTGCAGCGTCAGCCGCGTTGTGCTGGGTGGCTGCTCTTCATTCTCCCGCCGAACGTGGTTCCGGCTTAACCTGTGGCTGCATGGCAATTCCCGGCAAACGCAAACTCCTTGCCATCCCTCAGGCTGGCGACCTCGCGCGAGGCGATGGGGTGACTGTTACCTGCGTTTGCCAACGGGCGGAGGCAGAGGGATGGTTGAAAATGCTGACGTTTAAGAATTGCTGCACCTGCGGGTCCGGGTGGCACTTGATCTCGTCGGGCGTGCCGATGGCGACAATGCGGCCCGCCGCGAGCAGCGCGATGCGGTGGGCAATCCCAAAGGCCAAGTCACGTTCATGGGAGACCACCAGAGTGGTGGCCTGGATGCGGTCGTTAAATTCCACAATGTCCCGGGCGACGTTCACCGACGATACCGGATCCAGCTTACTGGTGGGTTTGTCATAGAGAATCAAGTGCGGTTCGACGACTAGCGCCCGGGCGATGGCCACGCGCTTGCGCATGCCGTCCGAGAGTTCGTCAGGCATTTTATTTTGAATGCCTCGCAGGCCGGCTTGCTCGAGTCCACGGGCAACGATCGCTGCGATTTCGCCAGGCGTTTTCAAATGATGCGCGTCCAGATAGAGACCGACGTTTTCAGCCACGGTCATTGAGTTCAACAGCGCGCTGGACTGGAAAACCATGGCCGTCCGGTAGCGGTTGGTGAGGTCCGGCGCCACGACCGGCTGCCCATCGATCAGAACTTCCCCCTGGTCCGGTTGCTCCAGACCGATGAGTTGTTTGAGCAACACTGATTTGCCGCCGCCACTCGGCCCCATGATGACCAGAATTTCTCCAGGGTTGACCTCAAAATCTATGCCCTTAAGTACTTCGTTTCCCTGGTAGCTCTTGCGCAACCCGCAGACCGACAACCGGACTCCCCCCCGCTTGGGGAGGCCGCGTTTCATCGCCTCACCTCTGTCAGTTGCCGTGAGGCTTGCGCTCCGGCTGTCATCTGGTTTGGATCCCGGTTGGCCCATCCAGTTTTTGCTGAAAACCTCAAACATGATTTCACCTCTCAGGTTGGCTAACGTTGATTATCCACGGAAAGAATTCCGGACGCGGCCCGGGCAGTCCTTCGACTTACTCCCGCATCGTTCCGCACTGTCCCACCGAAGACCATCTCGTTTCCAGAAAAGTCCACTTGAATTCCACTTGAGCCCCTCGGGCGTCCCGCCGGACGCCCACCTTCGGTCATCCCTCACTTTTCTTCAGGCTGATTTTTATGGTCATACATTACGCTGGAAGCGATTGTGAGTGCCATGGGGTGTTCTCCTTATGTACGGTTATGCAGTTGGTCTGTTACCAAAGGGTCATTCTAAAAGCATTGAAATCACGAGCTCATTCCAATGGCACTATTATGAGTCTGTTTTTTGCTTTCCATCTGGTTTTAAGGCACTAACAACAATCCTTAGCCGCTAAAGCGCAACCGGACCAAGGCTGAATCACACATCCCACGGTTTTCCTCGACTTTATGACTTTTATAAGCTGGCGTCATTGGCTCCGGCGCACAAGAAAGCCCATTGACGAATCGGTTCTTCAGATGCAAGTTGGGGGTTGAAACCCATGAACGCTGGATGGACTCACGGGTAATTTGGAGATGTGTTTGTTAAGCAACGGAAGGGAAACACAAAATGAGTTTAAAAGGCATCGTCAACCTCACTTCCAGACCAGGGAGATTCTTCACCGCCCTCTGGTTCAGTTTCGCAGTACTGACCGCGCACGCCGGCGGCACGGTTACATACGGATACATAACCGCCGTGCTCCGTAGCGGCTGTACGGATGCGCCGACACCCCCACCGCCGGTGGGCGGCACCAACCTGGGGCCAGACTATGTGATCATGACGGTGGCGGATGCGAACCCGACGGACTGGGACTATGCGCAACAGGTGGTGACAGATGCGATTTTTGAGTCGCTCATGCCTCTGTATTGCGGCCTACCGGAGACCACGAACAACTGTGTTAC
>CAYTJG010000081.1:0-1052 GCA_964437865.1 uncultured Bifidobacteriaceae bacterium
CCACCACGATTTCGTGTGGAATATTATTGAGCGAAAACTCGACGTGAAGATGCTCTATCGTTGCGGGCAACGACGCCGCTTCATCGAGTGCCGGAATCACCACTGAAAATAATTTTAGCGGCGGTTTGGTGGCGTCGGCGGCGTTGCCTGTATTCATTGGGCTGTAAATTCAGCTGAAAGCCTCTGATGGTTCGTCTGGTGTGGCGCGGTTGCCGCTCAACGCGTTTGGGGGGGGCGGTCGATGTCGGGGGCGCCAGCCGCGGTCTCGGTCTCGCTGGCCGCGGAAGTCATCAGGCGCTCAACCACATACAGCGGACGGCCCTTGATTTCGCGATAGATACGGGCGAGGTATTGGCCAACGACGCCCAGCGCGAAGAGGTTCAGGCCGCCGAAAAAGAAAATGGCTACAGCCAGAGTGGTGAACCCCAGTACCCGCAGGGACGGAAAGAACCCGAAGATCTGGAGGCATTTCTCGATCACTAGGATTGCAGAATAACCCAAACTTATCAGGCACAGGACCGCTCCGAGGGCGGCAATCCACTGCAGCGGCAGGTCGGAAAAACTTAAGAGTCCGTCCATGGCATAGCGGAATAATTTACGGAACGACTGCTTGGGGGTGCCGGCGGCGCGACTCTGGCGGGCATAACTGATGGTGGTCTGCGGATACCCATACCAGCACTTGAGAGCCGGGAGAAACAGGTTGGTTTCCCGGGCGGCGCGCAGATGGTCCGCCACCACCCGGTCCACGAGCGAAAACATGCCGCTGTTTAACGGCATCATGCGGCCGGTCATGCGATGAAAAAGCTGATGAAACAGGTTGAAAAACACCCGGCGCAGGCCGCGTTCTTCCCGGCTGACGCGGCTGCCGGTGACGACCTTGAAACCTTCGCGCCATTTGGCAATCAACTGCGGGATCAGTTCCGGGGGATCTTGCAAATCGGCTTCCAGAAGAACGATCGCATCACCCCGGGCATTGTCCAAGCCGGCGCGGTAAGCGGGCTGCTGGCCGAAGTTCCGGCCGTCGAACATCTGTAGACGTTGCCGCTGTTCGA
>CAYTJG010000081.1:1062-21158 GCA_964437865.1 uncultured Bifidobacteriaceae bacterium
CAAGACCAGCAGGCGCCAGCGCGAAAACCGCTGGATTTCCACCTGCACGGCTTCGCCGGTGCCATCCGTGCTGCCGTCATCCACGACAATCACCTCCCATTCTACCGGCACTGGGGCCATTGCCTTTTGCAACCGTTCGAACAACATGGCCAGGCCTTCCCGCTCATTGAGCATGGGTATGACAACGGAGACCAATGGCTTGCTGCCAGCAGTGTCTTGGTTGATTTGCCGGTTCATGGGGTTGAAGGCTGGACGGCTGAGTATAGCTTATGGCGCCGGCCGGTAGAGAAAATAATGGGGGAGAAACTCAATTCGGTCCGTCGATTTTCGGCGCGAAATCGTATGGTTGAACCAGTCGGCGGCTTCGGCGGCGAGGCCGGCATTGGCATTGGTGGGGCTTTCAGCGACCAGGGGCAAACCATCGATTGGGTGGGAGGACAGGATGGTAAAAGGAGTGTCGCGTGGAATGTCGTTTACAGTGTCCACCCGGACGAGGCGACGGTCTAGCTCAGTACCAAGGATTTTGGGTAGCGCAGCTGTGGCTGGGTCCAGAGACTTGATGATTGCCACGCCCTCGGTTCTGGGGACATTGTGGCGCACGAGGCGAATGAGTGCATGCTCGTCATGGGCGTTGGCTCGAAACACGGCCAGCACCACCAAGCCATAAACCAAAGCTCCGAGGGTGATCGCGGTTCCCCACGCAAAACTGGTTGAAGGCTGCTCTTGGCCCTCCTGGCGGGCCAGCAGAGCCAGCGAAAGCACGAGTCCGGTGATTGCGACTGGTGAAGCCATCCAAGGGTGGTGACAGAAATAATTTCGCATGGCGATCAGAACGAGCAGGGCCATGAGCAGGGGCAATGCGCTAAGGCACCCCTGACGGGGGCGGTTGAAAATGCAGGAAGCGGTGCGCCAAAACCACCAGATGATCAAGGGTAGCAGGCCCACCACGTTTACAAAAAACAGCCGGAGAAAAAAACGGACGGTGCCCAGACCTTCGTAATAGCCATAATTTCCCCAAGTATAGCCGCCGAGGATGCCACGGTGTGGCTGGGCATCGGCGGCGACGCCAGCCACCGGATAGCGGGTGTGCATGGACCACCCCACAAACAAAATCGAACCGATGGCGGTGAGCGTTAAATAAATCAGCACCGGTCGCTGGCGCAATTGCGGATCGAGCAGCAGATAAATGCCAAATGGCGCCAGAAACCAAGCCGTCGTCCAGTTCAAGGCCACGAATATCGTAGTTAACACCGCCAGGAGCAGGATCTCCCGCAGACCCAGTTTGGCCTGCTTCAACAAGGAAATGACCACGACAGCGTAGGGAAAGCCACATAACACCGAAATGGCATTGGGATCGATGCCTCTCTGCCAGCGACCATATCCGGGGGTTAGAAGAACAATGGCGGCGACGATCATGGCCGCCGTGTTTTTTCGCATCAGCGACCAGATTCCCCAAAAGACCAACAGGGCCAGCAGGGCGTGGAAGGGCAAAGTGTCCAGCCCGGTCCAGCGGAATGCTTGAATGCAAAAGTAGATCGGATACAGATACAAGGGGCTCATGCCACCGTAGATGTCAGGCTGGGTGGTGGCCTCGAAGCCGCCGGGGTTCGTGACTAATGCACCGTGCATTGTCCAGAGGCCAAACTCCTGCCAGTTGCGCAGAACAATCGGTGGCCAGCCCAATTGCAGGCCATTGTCGATCAGCCAAAGCAACCAAGTGGACGCTACGACTGTCGCCACCACAAAAACACCCTTGCGCGCATTCATTGGAGGATTAGCAATGTAGGTCTGGCCAAATGATCTGTATTTTTAAAGTGAACACAAAAATTGCCTAACGGCGAACGCTCCAGCTAAAGCGGCTTATGGTGCGTCTGCAGTTGTGCGGCGGCGATGAAGGCCTTGAATAGCGGATGGGGCTGATGGGGCTTGCTGAGGAATTCCGGATGGAATTGGCTCGCGAGAAAGAACGGATGGTCCTTCAGTTCGATCACCTCCACCAGCTTGCCGTCCGGCGAGAGGCCGGTGCAAAGGAAGCCCGCCTTTTCGTACCGCTCGCGGTAGGCGTTGTTGAATTCGTAGCGGTGGCGATGGCGCTCGTGAATCACAAATGACCCGTAGAGCTGCCCGGCTTTCGAGCCCACGATGAGCTGGCAGGGCTGGGCGCCCAGCCGCATGGTGCCGCCTTTCTTCGTCACGCGCTTCTGCTCGTCCAGCATGGCGATGACCGGATTGGGGGTGGTGGAATCAAATTCCGTGGAATGCGCCCGGTTGAGCTTGAGCACGTGCCGGCCGAATTCGATGGTGGCGATCTGCATGCCCAGGCAGAGGCCCAGATAAGGAATTTTGTGCTCGCGGGCGTATTGGGCGGCCAGGATCTTGCCTTCGATCCCACGTTCGCCAAAGCCGCCGGGCACGAGAATGCCATGGAGGCTTTTTAACGTCTTCTCCACGCCGTGCTTTTCGATCTCCTCCGCATCCACCTGCACGATTTCCACGCCGCAATCATTGGCCACGCCCCCGTGGATGATCGCCTCGTACACCGACTTGTAGGCGTCCTGCAACCCGATGTATTTGCCCACCACGCCCACGCGCACCTGGTGCTGCGGCGCAATGAGTTTGCGGATGATTTCCTGCCAGTGCGTCATGTTGGGCGCCGGGGTGGTCAGGTGCAGGAGCCGGCAAACCAGCTCGTCCAACCGCTCCCGCTGGAGCATCAGCGGCACTTCGTAGATCGAATGGTCCACGTCTTTCTCCTCGATCACCGCTTCGTCCGGCACGTTGCAGAACATCGAAATCTTGTGGCGCAGGTCCTTGTCCAACGGCCGTTCGCAGCGGCAGACCAGGACATGCGGCGCGATGCCGATTTCCCGCAGCTTGGCCACGGATTGCTGGGTGGGCTTGGTTTTCAGTTCACCGGCCGCCTTGATGAACGGCACGTAGGTGACGTGCATGAAAATGGCATTGTGGTAGCCCACCTCCAGCGCAAATTCGCGGATGGCTTCCAGGAACGGCAGCCCCTCGATATCGCCGGTGGTGCCGCCGATCTCGGTGATGATGACGTCCGCCTTGGATTTCTCCGCGAGCACGTGGATGCGGTTCTTGATCTCATCGGTTACGTGCGGGATCACCTGCACGGTTTTGCCGAGATATTTGCCTTCGCGCTCGTTGTTGAGCACGGTTTGATACACCTGCCCGCTGGTCAGGTTGTTCAGCCGCGTCAATTTGACGTTGGTGAACCGTTCATAATGGCCCAAATCCAGGTCCGTTTCCGCGCCGTCATCCAACACATAGACCTCGCCGTGCTGGTAGGGGGACATGGTGCCGGGATCCACGTTCAGGTAGGGATCGAACTTTTGCAGGGCGACCTTGAGGCCGCGGTTTTCCAGCAGCGTACCGAGGGCGGCGGCCGTGAGGCCTTTGCCGAGCGAACTCACCACACCGCCGGTTACAAATATGAATTTCATTTGATAAATCTTGTGTTCAGGCGCCGCGTGCCGCCGCCAGCAACTTTTCCACCCGCGCCACATCGGCCGGCACGTCCACCCCCACGCTGTCGTAATTCACGGTCACCACGGCGATGCCAATGCCATGGTGCAGCGCCCGCAACTGTTCGAGCTTCTCCGCCTGCTCCAGCGGCGACACCGGAAATTGGACCAGGCGCATCAGCGTCTCGCGCCGAAATCCATAGATTCCCAGATGTTTTAAAAAAGGAAACGCCGCCAACTGCTCGCTAATCGATCGGTTGGCGGCCTCGCGCAAAAAGGGAATCGTGCGCCGGGAGAAATATAGCGCGCGACCGGCCGCGTTGACAACGACTTTTACAACATTGGGGTTCTCATATTCGTCCGGGTGCCGGATCGGCGTGGCCGCCGTGGACATCTCGTCCCGTTCCAGGGCGCCCGCCACCGCGTCAATGACCGCCGGCTCGATCAAGGGTTCATCGCCCTGGATGTTCACTACCGCGTCGTTGGCGATGCGGCCTGCCACCTCGGCGATGCGGTCCGAGCCGCTCGGATGATCCGCCCGGGTCATTTCCACCCGGCAAAAGCCCTTCACCGCCGCGAAAATCCGCTCGTCGTCAGTGGCCACCACGACGTCGCTGAGGAAACGCGCACGCCGGCATTGCTCCACCACGCGCTGAATGAGGGGTTGCCCGGCAATGAGCGCCAGCGGTTTTCCGGGAAACCGGGTGGAAGCAAAGCGGGCGGGAATGATGCCGATGATTTTCACCGGACGCATTTAGCCAAAAGCGCTGCGGGAATGAAACTCTGTTTTTCAAGCGCCGGTCCCGGGCGGGCACCGGTTTGGCCGGGCGGCCGGCGGGCAGGAGACCGGACGGTCGTCAAGGGGGGGATGGGCGCGGGCGGAATGTCACCGGGAATTGTCCGCAATAAAAACACAGGTTTTAGCAAATAACGGCCAGCATGTTGACAACCAAGTTGCTAATGTGAGCGCGTAGTTGTATCTGACTTTAAAATGACCACTTCTAAGAAGCCAAAGACGATTCGAGTCAATCGCGCCTTGCCTGGCAAAGGCGTCGATTGGCTGCATAACCCCATCTTCAACAAAGGCACCGCCTTTACCGAGGCTGAGCGCGACCAGTTGGGCCTGCGCGGCCTGCTGCCGCCGCACGTGCAGACCATGGAGGAACAGGTCAGCCGCGTGATGAGCAATTTCCGAAGCAAATCCAGCGACCTGGAGCGTTATATCCAGATCGTGGGCTTGCAGGACCGCAACGAGACGCTCTTTTATCGTGTGGTCATGGATCATCTGGAGGAGTTGATGCCCATCATCTACACGCCCACCGTCGGCAAGGCGTGCCAGGAATACGGCAACATCTTCCGCCGTTCCCGCGGACTTTATATTACCATCAAGGACCGGGGTAACGTCGAGCAGGTCTTGCGCAACTGGCCCACCACCGATGTGAAGGTCATCGTGGTTACGGATGGCGAACGCATCCTTGGCTTGGGCGACTTGGGCGCTTCGGGCATGGGTATCCCCGTGGGCAAACTGTCCCTTTACACCGCCTGCGCTGGGATCCATCCGACGCAATGCCTGCCGATCACCATCGATGTGGGCACGGATAATGAGACGATGCTCGCCGATCCGCTGTACATCGGACTGCGCCAGAAGCGGCTTCGCGGACAGGAATACGACGATTTGATCGAGGAATTCATGGTGGCCGTGCAGAAGCTCTTCCCCAGCGTTCTGGTGCAATTCGAAGACTTCGGAAATCAAAACGCGTTCCGTCTGTTGGCACGCTATCGCGACCGCGCTTGTACGTTTAACGACGATATTCAAGGCACTGGTTCGGTGGCCCTCGCCGGCGTGTTGAGCGCCTTGCGCCTGACCGGCGGTAAATTGGCCGAGCATCGGGTGTTGTTCCTCGGCGCGGGTGAAGCCGGCCTGGGAATTGCCGAGAACATCGTGAATGTGCTTGTGAGCGAAGGGCTGTCGTTGGCCGAAGCGCGCAAACGCTGTTCATTTGTGGATTCCAAGGGCCTTATCGTCAAGGGTCGCGGACAGTTGACCGAGCACAAGCTCCATTATGCCCATGAGCAGGCTCCCTGTGCGGACCTGCTTTCGGCCGTCAAGGCCATCAAGCCGACGATGCTGATTGGTGTTTCCGGACAGGCCAAGACCTTTACGAAGGAAATCGTCACCCTGATGGGTGAAGTCAGCAAGCGTCCCGTGATCTTCGCGCTGTCCAATCCCACCTCCAAGGCGGAATGTACCGCCGAGGAAGCTTATACGTGGACCAACGGGCGGGCGATCTTTGCCAGCGGCAGCCCGTTTGCGGCGGTGAAGCTCAACGGCCAGACCTTGGTGCCGGGGCAGGGCAACAATGCCTATATTTTCCCCGGCGTGGGCTTGGGGGTTGTTTGCACCGGAGCGCGGCGGGTGACCGACAACATGTTTATTGTGGCGGCGCGCACCCTGGCCAGTCTCCTGAATGAAAAAGAACTGGCCGAAGGCCGTGTCTATCCTTCGCTGCGCCGGATTCACGAGGTGTCCGAAGCCATTGCCGTGGCGGTGGCCGAAGAGGCTTTCGCGGGCAAGTTGAACACCTGTCCGCGTCCCGAAGATTTGCGGGGCTATATTCGCTCCCAGATGTTCAAGCCGGTGTACCCGGACTATACGGCCAAGTAAGTCGGACTGGGCCGGTGGCGACACCGGCCTACCGCTTCACATACCCATTGGCGCGAAACCATTGGACTGCGTCCGCAAACGCCTGCTCCGGCGGCGTTTGCGGCAGGCCCAGTTCGCGGATTGCCTTGGCGGGGCTGAACCACATCTTGTGTTTGGCCATGCGCACGCCGGCCAGTGTGGCTTGCGGCGCGCGGCCCGTGAAATAAGCGATGCCCTCACTGATCTCCGCTACGCGCAACGCCAGCCAATAGGGCAGCTTGCGGTTGGGGGCGGGCAAGCCGCTGAGCTTGCCCAACACCGCCAGCGTTTGCTGCATCGTCCAGTTTCCTTGGGCGTTCCCCAAAATATACCGCTCCCCGAACCGTCCCTTTTCCGCCGCCAGAATGTGCCCGATGGCCACGTCGCGAACATGCACCCAGTTCAAGCCCGTCTCAAGATACGCCGGCAGGCGCCGGTTGAGAAAATCCACGATGATCTGTCCGGTCGGTGTGGGTTTGATGTCGCCCGGACCCACGGGAGCCGAAGGATTGACAATCACGATCGGCAGTCCTTGCTTGCGCTGTAATTCCAAGGCCACGGCTTCGGCTTGGAATTTTGACTTCTTGTAATCGCCGCTCAAGTTCTCCGGCGAAGCCACCTCGGTTTCGGTGCCGGGAATGGCGGTTCCCTGGTTTTGCGCCGGCAGGCCGATGCAGCCCACGGTGCTGGTGTAAACGATCTTCTGGCAGCCGGCTTGGCCGGCCGCTTCCAGGACTTTGCGCGTGCCTTCCACGTTGACAGCGTACATCGGCGCGTAATCGCGCATCCATAAGTGGTAGCTGGCCGCCACGTGAAAACACCAATCACAGCCAGCCAGCTCGCGCTGCAGCAGCGGGCCATCCAGCAGGTCGCCGGTCACACGTTCCACTGGCAGACCCACCAGTCCGCGATGGTCGCTGCCGGCGCGGACCAGGATTTTCACCTGGTGGCCGCGCGCGAGGAGTTCATGCACAAGATTCGACCCGATAAAGCCGGATGCGCCGGTGACAAAACATTTCATGTTACCTTGACTGACGGGCATACTGATAGGCGATGGCTGCGGAAAAGGTCAATAAATAATTTGCGCGCCACCACTTGACTTGGAGGTGCAAGTGAGAAAAACTTTGGGCGTTGTATGCCGGCAAAAAATTCTGTTCGAAAAAAGCTCAACCGTATTGAGGAGCGGGATCTGGACACCAAGATCGAGTTTATCGAAGGTTTGGTTCGCCGTGATCCAAACTACGTGGATGCGTTGCAGATTCTCGGGGACCATTATACCCAGCGGGGGCGGATCGGCGAGGGACTCAAGGTGGACGAGCGGTTGGCGCGGTTGGAACCGGGCAATCCGCTGGTGTTCTACAATTTGGCCTGTAGCTACTCGCTGGCCGGGGAAATGGATCAGGCTATCCGGTCTCTGGAACGGGCCATCGACTTGGGCTACCGCGATTTCGACTGGCTGGCGAAAGATCCCGACCTCAAACCGCTTCGCGCCGATCCCGCGTTTGACGAATTGAAGACCAAAATCCGGCAATTGAAGGCCAAGTCCCGCTGAACCCGCCATGAATGTCACTGTTCATGGCCGCTCGACCGCTTGCCGCACGGTTACTTTTGACACCCGCGAGAACGCCGTGCAACTCATCGAGCAGCGCCTGCTGCCGCATGAGTTCAAAATTGTCGCGGCGCGTGATTTTTGCGCCACCGCCCAAGCCATCAAGGATATGGTGGTGCGGGGGGCGGGGGCGATCGGTGCCACTGCGGCCTATGGGTTGGCCCAGGGCGCGGCGGCCTTCCGCGGCCGTGACTTGAAGCGTTTTTCCGCGCACGTCCAGACCGTCGTCCAAACCCTGGCCGACGCGCGTCCCACGGCCGTGGATCCGGTGAATGCGCTCCGCCAGGTGCGGGCGGCGATGGCGCCGGGCAGCAGCGTCGCCGAGCAGCAAGCGCTGGCGCTGGCGGCGGCCGAGGAATTTGCCAACGAGGATGTGCGGCATTGTGCCGCCATCGGCCGCCAGGGGGCGCGCCTGATCCGCAACGGCATGAATGTTTTGACGCATTGTAATGCCGGTTGGCTGGCCTTCGTGGACATCGGCACCGCCACGGCTCCGCTCTATGCCGCCCAGTCCCAAGGCCGGCGTTTTCACGTTTTTTGCGATGAGACCCGGCCTCGATCGCAGGGCGCCAGTTTGACCGCCTGGGAACTCGCCCAGCAAGAAATCCCGCATCACATCATCGCGGACAACGCCGCGGGGCATCTGATGCAACGCGGGGAGATTGATCTGGTGATTGTGGGCAGCGACCGCGTGCTGGGCCGCACGGGGGAGGTGGCCAACAAGATCGGCACCTATACCAAGGCCGTCCTGGCCGCGCGCCATCGCCTCCCGTTCTACGTGGCCATTCCGCTTTCAACCATTGACTGGAATCTCAAACGCGGGTTCGATATCCCCATTGAAGAGCGGCATGAGGATGAAGTGCTGGGGGCTTGGGGCGTGCTCGCCCAGCCGCCGGCGGCTGGCAAAAAGTCGAAGGCCAGGGCCCGGGCCTATGTGCGGGTGGCCAATCCCACCAGCCCCGCGCGAAATCCTGGCTTCGATGTGACCCCGGCGGAGCTGATTACCGGCATCATCACGCCGGTCGGCATTTTCAAACCGGCGGAGCTTTGGCAGAACCGCCGCCGGCTGGGGTATCCCGGCTGAGCCGACCCTACTTTTGCGCTTGGGAAAAGCTTTCCGCCAAGGCGACGGCCTTCCGCATGGCCATGGACTTGTTGACCGTTTCCTGAAATTCCGCTTCCGGAGTGGAATCGGTCACCCAACCGCCGCCGGCCTGCACATAAACCCGCCCGTCCTTGACCAGCGCGGTGCGGATGGTGATGCAGCAGTCCAGATTGCCGTTGAAGGAAAAATAACCAACGCAGCCGCCATAGGGCCCGCGGGCGGTTTGCTCCAATTCGGATATGATCTGCATCGCCCGGATTTTGGGCGCCCCGCTCAGCGTGCCGGCCGGAAACGTTGCGCGCATCAGATCGTAGGTGGATTTGGCGGCCGACAAGCGGCCTTCCACTTGCGAGACGATGTGCATGACATGGCTGTACCGCTCCACCACCATCAGGTCTTTCACCTGCACGCTGCCGAAATCGCAGACGCGGCCGATGTCGTTGCGCGCCAGATCCACCAGCATGACATGTTCGGCGCGCTCCTTGGGATCGGCCAGCAGCTCCTTTTCGAGGGCTGCGTCCTCCGCCTCGGTCTTGCCGCGGGGGCGGGTGCCGGCGATGGGCCGGATTTCGACGCGGCTGTTTTCACACCGCACGTGCAATTCCGGCGAGGCGCCCACCAGCGCAAACCCATTCAATTCCAAGAGGAACATGTAAGGCGACGGGTTGATGCTCCGCGCCGCCCGGTAGATATCCACCGGGGAGGCCGGCGTGGGGGCCGAGAAACGCTGGGAGCCGACCACTTGAATGATGTGGCCGCCCGTGATGTATTTTTTGGAGGCCGCTACGTTCTGGGCGAACTTCTCCGGTGTCTGGTTGGATTCAAAAGGCAGGGCCGGCACGTCATCTGGCAGCGTAACCGGCTGATGCTGGCTCGGCTGCTCCAGAAGTGACAGGATGCGGTCAATCTCGCTGGTGGCGTTCTCATAGGCTTCGGCCGGGTCTCCGGCGTCCTCCAGGATGGCGTTGACGAGTACGGTGATGGTTTGTTGCGCCCGGTCAAACACCAGCAACTGGTCGGCAATCACGAAGTACAGCACGGGCGTCTTGAGCTCGTCCTGGGGCGGCCGCGGCACCACGGGCTCGATATCGTGAATGAACTCATAACCGATGAATCCCAGGGCGCCGCCGGTAAAGCGAGGCAGGCCGGGCACCGCCACCGCGCGAAACTTCTTCATCACCTGCGCCACCACCTCCAACCCGTCCTTTACGTCGCGGCCCACCACGAAACTTTCCGTGACGCGGCCATTCTCGATAATCCGCACGTCGCTGCCATCCTGGCGGATGACGGCGCGGGGATTGCAGCCGACAAAGGAGTAGCGGCCCACATGTTCGCCGCCTTCCACGGATTCAAAGAGGAACGACTCGCCGGTGCCGCGGATTTTGTGGTAGGCCGAGAGCGGGGTTTCCAAGTCGGCCAGAATGCGGCGCGCCACGGGAATCAGGTTTCCCTGCGCCGCGAGTTCCTGAAATGCTTCGAGCGTTGGCGAATACATGACTTCAGCATGAACAATCTGAGGCCGGGAAACAAACAATTTACCGTCCCCGCGGGACAGTCTACTTGTTCGGGTTCCAGATATACCGGCCTTCGGTTGAGACGTAGCCGAACTTCAGGCCGCCGGTAAACGCGCCCGTGAAATGGCTGCCCAAGCTCACCCGCGCCAGTCCGTGATTGAAATCCAGGGCGTCAGCGAATTGTGGGTTGATCGCATATTTGCCCTGGGTATCCACAAAGCCCCAACGGCCAACGGCCCTGACCCGCGCGAGACCCTCGGCAAACGACCCGGCCTCTTGAAATTGCGGATTGATGGCAAATTTGCCTTGGGGGTCTATAAAGCCCCAAAACTTGCCGAGTTTCACCGGCGCCAGGCCTTTGACAAAAGCTCCCGCTTCGTCGAATTGTGGTTCAATGACCAGCTTGCCGGTCTTGTCCACGAAACCCCACCGGCCGCCCAATCTCACCGCCGCCAGGCCCTCGGAAAACCCCTCCGCCCGCTCAAACTGCGGGTTGATGACGATTCGGCCGTTTGTGTCCGCATAGCCGTGCTGGCCGCCAAGCTTGATGGCGGTCAGGCCGGCTTGAAATTGGCCGGCCTCTTCAAATTGCGGAGCAATGACGACCTTGCCGGTCCGGTCCACAAAGCCCCAACGATGATCCAATTTGATCGCGGCGAACCCTTCCGAAAAAGCCTCGGCCTCATCGAACTGGGGATTGATCACGTACTTGCCGTCCAATCCCACGTAACCGTGCCGCCCGCCAATCTCCACGGCCGCCAGTCCCTCGCGGAAGGCGCCCGCCCGGTCGAATTGCGGATTGACGACCAGGTTGCCGCTGGCGTTCACATAGCCCCACCGGCCCGCCAACCGCACGGCCGCCAGTGACTCGGAAAAATCCGTGGCATGTTCAAACTGCGGGTTCACTGCCAGCTTGCCCGTTTCATCGGTATATCCCCAGCGTCCGCCAATGGCCACCGGGAAGAGTGCCGCCGTTCCCACCGAGGCCGCGCAGAGGGTGGCCAGGGTGAGCCAGATTAAAGTTTTGGATGTGCCGTTCATTTCTTTTTTCCGTACATTTGTTCGGGCGTGAGCATTTGCGGTTCGGTGACCTTGAAGGTCCCGCCTTGGCCCTCGATGGACCGGAAAAAGCACGACTTGTAGCCTTCGTGGCAAGCCGGACCATTTTGCTCCACTTGGATCAGGAGGCAATCACCGTCGCAATCAAAGGCAATGTCCTTTACGGTCTGCGTATTGCCGCTCTCCTCGCCTTTCATCCAGAATTTCTGCCGCGAGCGGCTCCAAAAATGGGTCTTACCCGTGGCCACGGTGCTTTCGAGCGAAGCGCGGTTCATCCAAGCCATCATGACCACGCGGCCGGTTTTCTGTTCTTGAATGATCGCCGGAATCAAGCCCTGCGCATCAAATTTCAACTTATCGTAGAAGCTCATTTTAAGAACTCTATTATATCCAGCCTCAGTTTACGAGTCGAAAATCCGGCCGGGCCACCGGCCGGATCAGCCAACGGAACTTTGGGAGCGGCATGATTAAGCAGCCGTTTGTTCCGGGACTTTCCGTCTGGTGACGGCGTGACCGCGGATTCAGAATCACCGCTTGGCGCCCGGGGATGGCCGCGCGTCTGACCGCCCCGTGGTCCGCCCGGCGTCTCAGTTCCCTGCCGGGCGCAAACCCGGTGGCGCGGCTTCCAGATTAGTCACGGTGGCCGGGAGCATTTCGGGCGGTGCCGGCACCGCGGGAGCCGGCGGGGGCGCGGTGGGCGATGCCGTGGCCGGCGTGACCGGGGGGGTGGTCGCGGAGGCAGGTTCCGGCGGCTTGTCCTTGTGATCAACCAAACTCTTCTCCAATCGTTTTCTCATGCCTTCGAACGCGGCATTGGTGATGGTGTTCAGGTCAGCTTGCGCCTGGTCAAACCTGCCCACCGCAATTTTGATGCGCGCCAGATGAACCATCACTCCTTGCCGTTCGTTTTCGTCTTTGCAGAGCTTCAGGCAATCCGACCAAGCCGTCAGCGCATCATTCGTTCGCATGGGCTTGATGCCGTAGTAACATTCGGCGTAGTCCGTGGCCAACACCAGATTGTCCGGGTCCAGTTTCATCGCTTCGCGATACAAATCGAGGGCTTTGTCAAAAACCCCTTGTTCGGTGAGTCCATAATAATCGCGGGCGTCCTTGCGATACAGGTAAACCGTGGTGGCAAAATTCTCGTAATACACCGGTTCGTCCGGGTCCAGGCGGATGGCTTCGGTGTAATCGGCAAAGGCATTGGTGATGCCGCCAAACTCACCATAATAGTTGGCGAGCTGATTCCATACCGCCGGGTTTTTGGGATCCAGTATCCGGGAATTTTCGTATTGCGCTTTGGCCGCATCCTCCTCGTTGATGTCGTGCAGAAAACTGCCGTACGCCAGGAAGCCGCGCGCGTTGTCGGGATGGTTATGTAGAAAACTTTGGTATTGCTGTCTCACTTCATCCAGCCGATCGCGCACTTTGGCATGCAGCGTCGCGAGACCGTTGGTGTCCCCCGGGGCAATTTGGTTGGTGTTCATCCACGCCTGCACTTCATCCAGGGCGGTGTCGTCATCGATCATCACGGCGCGCAACTCCTGAACCACCGGGTCATTGGTGGTTGCCAAAGGCACGGAAACCCCGATGCTTTGCTGCACCAAGTTGCTGACGGCTTGTGGCTGATTCGTGGCAAGCACGGCGGCCAAAAGACTGAGAGTCAGGTCGTTCACAAAATCAAAATAGCAGTCCTCATTAGAAACAACAAAGTCTATCCATCGACAGAATTGTCGCGGCTGTGTTCATTTGAATCCATGGACGAAGCGGAGTCTTTTTTGGGGGGATTGGGGAACGCAGATCCACCGGGGGAGGGAGGATTGGGGGGGCGGAGGTCGTTGTAGACACCCCAGCCGCAAAGCCTTAACGCTGACTGGTGATCGTTTTTTTCTCGACTTAGGGCATAATTATGGGTTATTGTTTAGGATAAGAGCGATGGGTGAAAATCGTGGCTTGCACGGATGGGGGTGGCAGGTGCCCGCTTTTTTTGCGTAATGGTGTTTTTTGCCGTGGCAGGGCACGGTTCCTGCTTTTAACTCAGAAAAGTTTGTCGAATGCAGGTTTTCCCTTGCCCTTCGTCAATTGTCGTAGGAAATTGAAATCGAGTCGTTAATCATTGTTGAACGAGCCATTCGTTCATTGGAAACACTAAAAACATCGGAAAACGTTCAGGACCAAGAACATTATGACCCTCACAAAACGCGATCTGGTTGTCCGCATTAGCGAAGAGACCGGGCTGATTCAAACCCAGGTTTTTGACGTGGTGCAGAAGACGCTGGACTACATTGCCGAAGCGCTCGCCAAGGGAGACAAGGTGGAATTGCGCAACTTCGGTGTGTTTGACGTAAAGATCCGCAAGGCGCGCGTGGGCCGGAACCCCAACCGGCCGGAAACCGATGTGCCCATTCCTTCCCGCGCCATGGTCAAATTCAAGGCGGGCAAGGAGATGCGCGCCGAAGTGCTCAAACTGACTCCGGACGGCCGGGATGGCGCCTGAGTTCGCGGCGAAAATTTGAGGCGAAACGGCCTGATGCTTCAAGGCCGGGTCGGCAGTCTGATGAAAGCTGCTGATTTGACCGCTGGCGCGGGCGGTGTTTCGATTTTGTACACGTTTGCGTTTTCACACAGTGTGTGTTTTCGCACAGGCGCTGAGGTGCCCATTTTCAGAACGCTGGAGAGGTGTGACCAGCTAGGGGCGGTTGGTGGGCCGTTCCGTGGGTTAAATCGAATAATCCTCGGAGAAGATTTTGACCTTCTTCAATTCCACGTACACCTGCTCCCCCGCCTTGGGCTGCAGTTGTTGAAACTCCTCTTTGCTTAGTTGGGCGGCAAATTGGCCGCCGCCGTTGAGCCGTTCCAGCTCCAAGTTGGCAACCGGACCGGCCGCGTTGCAGCGCACGATCAAGGCGGGAAAGGTCTTCGGGCCGCCGACTTCGCGGGTGATGCGCACGTCATGGGGGCGCACAAAAGCGATCGCCTCGGGTTCAACCTCTCCGCCGGTGTCTGATGTGGCCAACTCGGTGCCGCTAATGACCACCGCGCCGTCCTTCATCCGGCCGCTGAACAGATTGACGTTGCCGAGGAAATCATAGACAAATGGCGACGCGGGATGGTCGTAGATCTCCTCCGGCGTGCCAATCTGCTCAATGTGGCCATCCCTGAGGATGGCCACGCGGTCGGCCACTTCCAGGGCTTCCTCCTGGTCGTGAGTCACGAACAGGGTGGTCACGTGAATCTCATCGTGCAACTGGCGGAGCCAGCGGCGTAGTTCCTTGCGCACCTTGGCGTCGAGTGCGCCAAAGGGTTCGTCCAGCAGGAGCACCTTGGGTTCCACGGCCAGGGCGCGGGCCAGGGCCACGCGCTGGCGCTGACCGCCCGAAAGCTGCGAGGGAAAGCGCTTGGCCTGCGGTTCGAGCTGGATGAGCTTCAGCAGCTTTTCCACGCGGGCGCGGATCTCCTTTTCCGGGGGACGCGTCTGCTTGGGCCGCACGCGCAGGCCGAAAGCGATGTTCTCAAAGACGCTGAGGTGCCGGAACAGGGCGTAATGCTGGAAGGCAAAGCCCGCCTTCCGTTCGCTGGCCGGAATGGTGGTGACATCCTCGCCGTAGAACAGAATTTGTGCCTGGCCTGGATCGGGAAAATCCAGCCCGGCGATCGTGCGCAAGAGGGTGGTCTTGCCCGAGCCGGACGGGCCGAGCAGGGCCACCAATTCGCCGGACTCCACCTTGAGGCTGATGTTGTCCAGCGCGGTGAAGCTGCCGAATTTCTTGGTGACATTTCTAACTTCGACGCTCATGTGTGAGGCTGAATAGCGGTGATCAACGGTTTTGCGAGGTTTGTTTTTTCGCCCACTTGCAAGGCGGCGTTTTTATATTCCACCCACGTTTTGATGCCCAGGGTCACCAAGGCCAGCAGCGCCAGAAGTGAAGCCACGGCGAAGGCGCCGGCAAAATTGTAATCATCGTACAGGGCTTCAATATGCAGGGGAATGGTATTGGTTTGGCCGCGGATCTTGCCGCTCACCACCGAGACCGCCCCGAATTCGCCCATGGCGCGCGCGTTGCACAAAATCACGCCGTAGAGCAGGCCCCATTTGATGTTGGGCAGGCTGACGCGCCAGAACGTCTGCCAGCCGCTGGCCCCCAGCACGCGCGCCGCTTCCTCCTCGGTGCGCCCTTGGGCGACCATCAGGGGAATCAGCTCGCGGGCTACGAAGGGAAACGTCACGAAAATGGTGGCCAGCACTATGCCGGGCACGGCAAAGATGATCTTGAAATTGTGGTCGTTCAGCCAATTGGCCAGCCAGGGGAGGGCGGGATGATCGGCATTCAAATAAAGGCCCAGCCACCCTTGGGCGCCAAAGACGAGCACGTAAATCAACCCGGATATCACCGGCGAAACGGAGAAAGGCAGGTCGATGAGCGTGAGCAGGATGTTCTTGCCGCGAAAATCAAACTTGGCAATCGTCCAGGCGGCGCACACCCCAAAAACGCAATTCAAGGGCACGGCGATCACTGCCGCCAGCAGCGTGAGTTTGATGGCGCTGATGGTGAGTGGATCGCTGATCGTCCGAAAATAGAAGCCGATGCCTTTCGCGAAGGCCTGGAGGAAGACGGAGGCGAGGGGCAGGAACAGGAACAGGCTGCAAAAGACCATGGCCGCGCCGATGAGCAGGCGCCGCACCAGGGGCGATTCGCTGTTGGGCTGGCGTTGTTTGGTGCCCGGGGTCATTTCAAGGAAACACTCCCCCGGCAATCGCCCGTTGGCAACCGCCGCGTGCCGGTAGCGTGGCCGGGGCGGTGAAGGTTGAGGATCGGGTGGAAATTGAATGGTTCATTTTCAGGCCAGGTTGGTGGTGTTGTGGCGGTTGGTCCACCATTGGAGCAGGTTCACGCCCAGCAGCAGGACAAAGGAAACCACGAGCATGACCACCGCGATGGCTGTGGCCTTGGCATAGTCAAACATATCCAGCTCGCCCATGATGACGACGGGGGTGATCTGGGTCTTCAACGGGATGTTGCCCGCAATGAAGATGACCGAGCCGTATTCGCCCAATGCGCGGGCGAAAGCCAGCGTGAAGCCCGTGACCAGAGCCGGTGTCAGCATGGGCAGGATGACCCGCCAGAAAGTCTGCCAGCGGTTGGCGCCCAGGCTGGCGGCGGCTTCCTCCAGTTCGGGATCCAGATCCTCCAGTACGGGTTGCACGGTGCGTACGATGAATGGCAGACCGATGAACGTCAGCGCCACGAAAACGCCCAACTGCGTGTTGGCCACGTGAATCCCGAGCGGCTCGAGCCAACGCCCGAGCCAGCCCGCTCGGGCATACAACGAGGCCAGGGTGATGCCCGCCACGGCCGTGGGCAACGCGAACGGCAGATCCACCAGCGCGTCTACGAGCCGTTTGCCAAAAAACTGGTAGCGCACCAGCACCCAGGCGAGAATGAAGCCGAACACGGCATTGACCAGCGCCGCGGCCAACGACGCCCCAAATGTCAGGCGGTACGAAGCCACCGCTTCCGGCAGGGTAATGGTGTGCCAGAACGCCGGCCAAGTCAGTGAACTGGTTTCCCAGAACACTGCCGAGAGTGGAATGAGCACGATCAGTCCAAGGTACAACAGCGTGAAGCCGAGCGTCAGTCCGAAGCCCGGCAACACGCGCACCTTTTTGGATTTAAAGATCCGGATGGCCACTTTGTAACGCCGAAAAGGAAAACCTTTTAGGCCGGCGTTAGCAAGCGGCTAATGTCATCGGATTCGGTGCCAATGTCTGCAAACAGCCACGTCGAGAGGTAGCGTTCGCTCGAGGACGGGATGATGACGACAATGGTCTTGCCCTTGTTTTCCGAGCGCTTGGCGATCTGCAAGGCCGCCCAGACGGCCGCTCCGCTCGAGATGCCGATCGGAATACCCTCCTCCGCATTGACCTGTTTTGAAATGGGCCCGGAATCGTCCTCGTTCACCTGGATGATCTCGTCGATCACCTTGGTGTTGAGGTTGTCGGGAATGAAGCCCGCGCCGATGCCCTGCAGTTTGTGTGGCCCGGCCTGCCCGCCGGAAATGACGGGCGATTTGGTGGGTTCCACCGCCACGGCCTTAAAGCTGGGTTTCCGCTGCTTGATCACCTCGGCAATGCCAGTGATGGTGCCGCCGGTGCCCACACCCGCCACTACAAAGTCCACCTTGCCGTCCGTATCCCGCCAGATTTCTTCCGCGGTGGTCCGGCGGTGGACGGCAGGGTTGGACGGATTGGAGAACTGCTGCAGGATGATGCTGTTGGGAATCTCGCGGTGCAATTCCTCGGCTTTGGCGATGGCCCCCTTCATGCCTTTGGCGCCCTCTGTCAGGACCAGTTTGGCCCCGAGGATTTTTAGCAATTTGCGGCGCTCAATGCTCATCGTTTCCGGCATGGTGAGAATCAGGTGCAGTCCCTTGGCCGCCGCCACAAACGCCAACCCAATCCCGGTGTTGCCACTGGTGGGCTCAATCAGAATGGTGTCGGCTTTGATTTTGCCGGCTTTCTGTGCGTCTTCAATCATCGCCACGCCAATGCGGTCCTTGACGCTGGAAAGGGGGTTGAAGAATTCTAGTTTGAGCAGGACGTCGGCGACCGCGCCGTGTTTCTTGGCTATGCGCTGCAGGCGCACGAGGGGTGTATTGCCGATGGTTTCAGTGATGTCGTTATAGATGCGTGACATAAAACTTTCAGTTTTGGTTTAGTGATCTCGGGAATTGGATTAAAGGTTCGGGGCGTAGGCAATGAACTTGCGGTATTCCGCCAGAATCGTCTGCAAGGAGGCCACGTAGGCGGCTTCTTTCAAATACTCCGGCCGAGCTTGCGGCGTTTCGAGGATGATCTCAAAAGGGCGTGGCTTGATGCGGGGCGGGGCGGTCAGCATGCCCTCGTAAGCGTCGCGGATGACGCCATTGCGCGCCCGGAAACCGTCGATGATGGGACGTTCGTCGCGGGAGAGGAGCTTTTCTGCAGCTTGCAACGCCGGTTCGATCAGGTGTTTGGTGAGGGTGGCGCCCCGGACGATGCCGTAAAAACCGTCGCTGGTGTCGTCGGTATGGAGTGAGATGAGACCCTGAAAGGACCGGGAAACCAATTCCGCCTCCAGCAGGCGAACTTCGGGTTCCCTCGAGTGCTTCCAAAACTCGCGGTTCAGGTCCTTGCCGGAGCGGGAATGACGCGTGGCGTCTTCGAAACCGGTCGGGTTGCACACCGGGTAAATGGATAGGTAATAGCCGGCTGCCAGATCGGGTTTGGCCTCCAGCAATTTGATGAATTGGATCAGGGCATAAACGCCTTCCGGTTCATCGCCGTGGATGCCGGCAAAAATCCCCACGCGGATGGGCGTGTCACCGCCGCGCGGACCCACAAAGAGATAACGAGGCAGCTCGTATGTTTCCCTGTGTGTCTCAAACCGGGCGTCGTGGTTGGCTACGAGATTGGGCGAATGGACGGCAATCTGTTCCAAGGGCGCCAGCAGCTCGGCGATCGAGCGGCGTGGCTGGCGGCGCAGAGAGACCCGCGAGAGGGTTGGTTCAGTGATGATCATGGCAGGGGTTTGGTTCGGTTTCCTGGGTCACTTTTGATAGATTTGGTCGAAAACGCCACCGTCGGCAAAATGGGTTTTCTGGGCGTTGGCCCAACTGCCAAATTCCTCCTTCAGCGTCACCAGTTTCAATTGGGTGAAGTTCGTGGCGTATTTTTGCAGGATGGCGGCATTGCGGGGACGGTAAAAATTCCGGGCGGCGATTTCCTGGCCCTCGTCCGAATAAAGATATTTGAGGTACTCGGTGGCCACGTCGGTGGTGTGATGACGCCGGGCATTCTTGTCCACCACGGCCACCGGCGGCTCGGCGAGGATGCTCAGCGGCGGGGTGACGATGTCAAATTGGTCGGACCCGAACTCCTGGATGGCCAGGTGCGCCTCGTTTTCCCAGGCCAATAGCACGTCGCCGATGCCGTTCTTGGCGAAGCTGACCGTGGCACCGCGCGCGCCGGAATCCAACACGGGCACGTTTTTGTACAACCGTTTGATATAGGCGCGCGCCGCCGCGTCATCGTGATGGCTCTTTTCCAAGGCATCGGCATAGGCGGCCAGGTAGGCCCAGCGCGCGCCGCCGGAGGTCTTCGGATTGGCCACTACCACCGACACGCCGTCTTTCACCAGCTCATCCCAGTCCTGGATGTGCTTGGGATTGCCCTTGCGGACAAGAAAGACAATCGTGGAGGTGTAGGGCGTGCTGTCGTTGGGAAATCGTTGCCGCCAATCGTCCGGCAGCAGCTTTGCCTGTTGGGCGATGGCGTCGATATCGTAGGCCAAAGCGAGGGTCACAATATCGGCTTGCAGGCCGTTGACCACGGCCTGGGCTTGTTTGCCAGAGCCGCCGTGAGACTGGGAGATGTTGACGGTGTCGCCGGATTTCGCCTGCCAATACTTGGCAAAGGCGGCGTTGTATTCGACGTAAAATTCACGGGTCGGGTCGTAAGAGACATTGAGCAGGTCGATTTCCCGAGCGGCGGCCGACCAGGCCAACGCCGACAGGAGGATGATGGAAAGCAGAAATTTCATGAGGGATCTTGGGCTGTTTAAAAAGCGAGTTGGATGCGGGAGAATAACACGTTTTCGGCTTG
>CAYTJG010000082.1:0-15858 GCA_964437865.1 uncultured Bifidobacteriaceae bacterium
GAACCTGTGGATCGTGCGTTGCGGCGGCTGAAGAAAAAAGTCGACCGCGAAGGCACGCTCAAAGTCGTACGCAATCGGCGCCAGTACGAGAAGCCCAGCGCCGTGCGTCGGCGCAAGGAAAAGGTTGCCCGATTCTCCGCCATGCTCGCCGCGCGCCACGCGGACGATTAGGTAGTTTCGTCGAAGCGTTGGACCGTTGCCGCGCCCGCCGGGCGTCTCACGATTCAACGCTTCGTCTTGTTTGAGTGTCGAATATCGTTGGGAACACCGTAAGCAGAGACCGTCATGTATTCGCTGTCGACTTGCTGGAATTCCGGCCGCCACACGGATGGCCGGGTCATGCTCCGCGAAATTCGCGACCTGGGGTTTGAATATGCCGAACTGAGTCACGGCATCCGGCTCAGTTTGGTGCCGGGGATTCTCGACGCCGTCCAGGCGGGAGAGATGAAGATTTCCACGCTGCACAATTTTTGCCCGCTGCCGGTGGGCGTCAACGGCCCGTCTCCCAACCTGTTCGAGTTTTCCTCCGACCGCGAACGCGAGCGGCAACTGGCCTACAAGCACACGATCAACACGCTGGAATTTGCCGCGCGGGTGCAGGCGCAGTTGGTGGTGCTGCATTTCGGGCGGATGGAATTGAAGGATTACGGCAGCAAGCTCGAGGAACTGTTGGAGCGCGGCAAGGGGGGCACCAAGGAATTCCTGAAACTCACCGCCACCGCCGAAGCCGCGCGCCAGGCCCACAAGGACCGCTTTTACGAACATTCGCGCGAGGTGTTGCGGGAACTGGTCAAGGAGGCCGAAAAACGCAACCTGAAGTTCGGCATTGAAATCCGGGAGGCCGTGGAGGAATTGCCCGTGGAATCGGACTTCCAGTCGCTGCTGGAGGAATTTCCGGCGCCCACGGTTTATTATTGGCACGATGTGGGCCACGCGCAAATCAAGGAGAACCTGGGCTTCATCAAGCATGCCGAGTTTCTCGCCGAGCGCGCCGAGCGCCTGGCGGGATTCCACCTGCACGATGTGGAATATCCCGCGCGCGATCATTGTCCGCCCGGCACGGGCTGCATCAACTATGCGGCGTTGCAGCCGTATGTGCGGCCCGAGCACATCAAGGTGTTTGAGTTGAGTCCGCGGCTTTCGCCCGCCCAGGTGCGCGAGGGCGTGGCCCATTTGAAGCAGATTTGGGGCGAGTAAGCGGCGTCGCCCCCGGCCGACCGGTCGTTCGCGCTGGCCAGCTCACGGCCGCGCCGCCGAAGACTTTCAGCGCCAATAATTCCAGTCCACGTCCGGGAACAAATTGTCGCGCGCCTCGATCTCGCTGAGCCAGGCTTCGTTGATGCCGGTGACGGTGAGCTGTTCGTGCAGGGCGATGAAGCGCAGCAGGTGATCTTTCACGCGGCGGCGGGCGTAGTCGGGGCTGGTCTTGGCGCGCAGGATGAAGGGCCAATCGCTGGCCTGGGCCAGCAGCAACTCCCGGGCGGCCTGCTTCAGGGTGCGGGCCACGAGGCCTTGGGCTTGCGGGTATTGGTGCGCCAATTCGGTCATGCGGTCCTGCGCCACCTGGAGGTGCGGGTAAATCCACTCGTTGGATTCATTGAGCCAGACGCGCCAATAGCCCTCTTCGCCCCACGACGAGGCGCCGGGTGTGGCAATCTGGTTGGTGGGGTGCAGCCGCAGGTAGCCGCCGGGTGTCACCAGCGACAGCACGGCTTGCTGCTCCGTGCAGAGCTTGCGCACCAGAAAATCCAGAAACTCCGGCCCTTCATACCACCAGTGGCCGAAGAGTTCGGCGTCGTACGGCGCCACGATGATCGGCGGGCGGTCCAGGATGCCTTCCAACTTGCGGACCTGGGCGACCCGTTCATCCAAGAAATGGCGGGCGTGCTCGCTGGCCGTGGCCAGCGCGTGGTCGCGCTGGTAAATCTGCTTCTCGCCGGCTCCCGTGATCCGGTAATACTTGATGCCGGTAAATCCGCGGTTGTCCGGCGACGGCAGATGCGGCCGCACGTAATCGAAATCCAGGTCGAAACCGATGTCGCGGTAAAAATCGCGGTAGCGCCAATCGCCGGGGTAACCCTCATCCTTGCTCCAGACCTGGCGCGAGGAATCGAAATCACGGCCGAAGGCGGCCACGCCGTTGGGGGTGTAGATGGGGGCGAAGGTGCTGTAGCGCGGGCGCGGGGTGGCGTGCAGCAGCCCGTGGGTATCCAGCACAAACCAGCGGATGTTGGCTTCCTGTAAAAAATCCTCCACGCCGGCCGCGTAAGCGCACTCGGGCAGCCAGATGCCCGAAGGGTCGCGGCCGAAACAGCCGCGGTAATGGTCCCGCGCGGTGAGTATCTGGGCGCGCACCGAGGGAGGGTGGTTGCGCAACAGCGGCAGGAGTCCGTGCGTGGCGGCGGTGGTCGTGATTTCCAGGGTGCCCGCATCCTGCAGCATCCGGAACGCCTGCACGAGATCCCCTTCATATTGCCGCCAAATCTCGCGCGCCTGCACGAATTTATCGTGGTACATCCAGGCCAGGTCGCGAAAGGCGCGGTCCCAATGCGTGCGGTGGATTTCCTTTTCCGCGAGGTCGATCAAGCCGTCCAGATGCCGCGCGTACCGCAGGCAGAGCAGCGGGTCCCGGAGCATGGAGCAGAGGGTGGGGGACAGCGAGACCGTCACCCGGGCCGGCAAGCCATCGCGCAGCCAGCCGTTGAACACGTGGATGAGCGGCAGGTAGGTTTCGGTGATGCCTTCAAAGAGCCAGCTCTCCTCAAGAAATTTCTCGTGCTCCGGATGCCGTACAAACGGCAGGTGCGCGTGCAGAATCAATGACAGATAGCCGGGCATGAATCAAGGGGGCGGTTATAAATCCAGTTTGTCCGCCACCCAGTCGGCAATCGCCCGCGCGCGGATCAGGATCACCAAGCCGACGACGGCCGGGATCAGACGCAGCAATACGGGTAGGATCCGCCACTGGGCGTGCTGGCCAGCGGCCAAGCCTTGGGCCCAATACAAGCCCAGTTCCAACAAGCTGACGAGCAAGCCGACCGTGCCAATCAACCGGACCAATGTCAAGGCTCCTCGAGGGGGCGCGTCCATGACCTCAGACATTGCCGGGCAACGGCGGCTTCAAAGTGGGATCCTGCGGCGTGGCCCCGACCTCGCCGAGAAACCGGGTGGCCCGGCTGAAATTGAGTTCCGCCGTCCGCTGATCCGTGCCGTCCGGCGAAATCGCCACGGCCGATAAATCGTATTTGCCATCCGGCAACGCGAACCGGAAACTGAACGTGCCGTCCGTGCGCAGAGTGATTTCGTGTCCGCCGAGCGTGACTTTGGCGGCCGGTTCGGTGGCGCCGTAGATGACCAGTTCGGCGTTCACGTTGAACCAGAAACCGTTTTGCGACCGGGCCTGGCTGCCGCCGAAGGGACTGCTGATGCCTGGCGCGCTGGCGGGCGCCGGCGCGGCGCCGGGCGGGAACGCCGCCCCAAACGCCGTGACCGGCGAGGCCACATCCTGCGAAAGCCGCCGGCGAATGAGTTCGGTGATTTCGAGCGACCCCATCCAAATGCGCCGCGTTTGATCGATGTTGATCACCGCTGCCAGGGCCCGCTCCTGTTCCGTCGTCCACACGCGCGGCTGGCCGGGCTGACTGGGCTGGCTGGAGGGCGAGGGCGCCACGGAAGAAAAACCGGAGGAGGAGAAACGGGGCAGATCCGGATGACCGTGACGACGCAGTTCCTCAATGGCCACCGCCAGGGGCAGATTGTCGCGCACGGCCTCTTCAATGATCTGCATCAATTTGGCGAACGGAAATTCAAACGGAATGGTGGCGAATTCCGCCTCGGAATCGGTGGACGCGGCGTCGGGTGGGGTGAGGGTGCCGCTGGAAACGGCGATGCGCAGCCATTGGCCCAGGGCCGAATAATAGCCCAGTTCGGCGGCGTAGGAATTGCCCGCGCGCTCCACGTGCGCAAACCAATGGCGCGACTCCGGGTGCACATGAATCTCGTAGGTGGGATGACCTTCGATCTTGCCGGCATAGATGCGCAGGATCAGATGCCCGTCCGTGGAGGCGGCATTGAGTTCCTTCTGCTGCTCGGTGGTCAAATCCCAGTTGGCGTATAGCCAATGTGGGTCGCGGGCGGTCAGAAAGAGTTTCTTGGTGCCGTAGCTTTGCGGCAGTTCGCCGCCCGAGAAACTCTGGGCCGGCGGGGTGGCCCCCAGCGAAAATTTTTCTCCTGGTCCGCTGACCGTCGTTGCCGAAGGCGCGTCGCCCTCGAGCAAAATCGGGGGTACGTCGAGCTTCTTCTTGCGGGTGTAAGTGCGCCGGACCACCGTGGTGGCGTCCACCTCCACTTTCTCCGCTTTGGTCTCTTCGGCGGCCGCTTTTTTGGCAGGCTTGGGAGACTCGGTTTTCGGGGAGGAAGGTTGGGCGGAAGGGGAGGAGTGGAGGATTTTCTTGACGGTGTCGACGGCTACGTCCAGCAAGGGTTTGCGGGCCGTTTGGGCGGGCTTGGCTTTGGGTGGTTCCGCGCCGGCCGGAGACACTGCTGGCTCGCTTGGGCGTGCCACCGGGGAACGCTCGGCTTTGCCGGCGGCTTTAGGGTTTTCGGGTCCGGATGCTGGATTTTTTTTCATGACAGCGATTCCTTGCATGGCGAATACATGCCGCGCCCATCTTACCCTCGCCCGCGGAGGTGTGCAATACGTTTGCATCAATTTTGTTTCTAATCCAGTTCGGGCTTGCCCGCAGATACGATCCGGTGATAAATTGTCCTAAGGCGCTGCCTCCGATCATGAATGTTTCCAAGACCAAGTCTGCCAGCCCCACCGTATTTGTGGTGGATGATGAGCCCATGCTGCTGGAGTTGGCCGAGGCCATTCTGAAGCCGTTGGGCTACCAAGTCCGCACTTTTCGCGATCCCGAGCTGGCGCTCCGGGAATTTCCCGCGGCGCATCCCGCCGTGGTGATCACCGATTATGCCATGGGGCGCATGAGCGGAATGGACCTCATTCGCGAGTGCCGCCGGCTGAATCCACAGCAGAAAATGATCCTGCTGAGCGGGACGGTGGATGAGCACGTGTTTGCGGAGGCGCCCGTGAAGCCTGACCAATTTTTAACCAAACCTTATCAAATCCAAGAGCTGGCCGAACACGTTCGTTCCCTGATTTTGGCCTGATTTTTCATCCGGGATCCGGCAGATCGCGGCTGCGCCCAAAGGAGGCGCCGCCCGTAAAACCTGGCCGCCGGCTCCGCCTGGTGACGCAGTTCAAAACTCCAATACCATGAAAATAAAAATCGCCTTAAGCATCCTCCTGGGGTTGGTCATCCTTGGGGTCATTGCCCTCCTGATCGTCGGCGCCCGCCTGGGCGACATCGCCAAGGCGGCCATGGAAACGGTGGGTCCCAAGATCACCCAAACCACCCTGACGGTGGATCACGTCAGCGTCTCGCTCCTGGCTGGTTCCGCCGGCGTCAAGGGCCTGGTGGTGGGCAACCCGCAAGGATATCAGGCGGCCCAGTCCATCAGCGTGGGCAGCGCCAGCGTCAGCCTCGAGCCCCGGTCCGTGCTGGGCGATAAGATTGTCATCCATGCCATTGAAATCCAGGCGCCGGAAATCACGTTTGAAGGCAATCCCTTTGGCGAAAACAATCTTACCAAGATCATGGCCAATGCTAATGGTCCCGGCGCCGCGTCCGCCACCAATGCGCCCGCGACCAGCCCGGCTGGCAAGAAAGCCGGCAAGAAGCTGGAAGTGGACGACCTGCTGATCAGCGGCGCCAAGGTGCACGCCCACCTGACGGGCTTGGTCAACCAGGAAATCACCGTGCCATTGCCGGATATCCATATGACCGACCTGGGCAAGGGCCCCGATGGCATCACGGCGGGCGAACTCACCCAGAAGGTGCTGGGTGCCATCACGACGCAAACCATCAAGACCCTGGGAACGACGGCCACCGATCTGGCCAAAGGCGTGGCGAAGGACCTGAAAGGCGCGCTGCTCAACACCACCAATGTCACGGGCGGTGTGGATAAACTGAAGAAAGGCTTGGGCGGCCTGTTCAATAAATAAGCCGGCACGCGGCTGCTGCGGGCTGGCGCGCGGCCGTCCCGGCCGCTGAGACGTGCGGTCGTTGCGGCCGCTGGATGATTGAGCGAGGGGTGATGGGGCGGCTGATCGTTGCGGGGCGTGCGGTTGGGGGATGGCTGGCTCAAAATCACATCGCAGCGCCCGGGGACGGGCGCGGACCGGGACGCTTCGCGACTGCATGGAGTTGGGCGAACGCGCCAGCGTCGGGGAGTGTGGTGGCCCTCCACCGCTCTTGATGATTTATCTCGCTTGGTCGTCGCATTTGCTTGACTTACCCTTACGGAAAGCGCCAATTAACGGCCCAAAAACGAGAGGAACGCCGAGGATGAACATATTTCGACGCAAATCGGCCGCCGCACTGCAGGCGGAGGCCAATGCCGACCAAAGTTTGAAACGTGCACTGGGCGCGGTCAATCTGACCGCCCTCGGAATCGGCGCCATCATTGGCGCCGGTATTTTTGTGCTCACCGGCCATGCGGCCGCGCAATATGCCGGCCCCGGCATTGTGTTTTCCTTCATGCTCTCCGGTCTGGCGTGCGCCTTCGCCGGCCTTTGCTACGCCGAGTTTGCCTCCATGATCCCGCTCTCCGGCTCCGCCTATACCTACGGCTACGCGACCCTCGGCGAATTCGTGGCCTGGATTATCGGCTGGAATCTGATTTTGGAATACCTGTTTGCCTCCTCCACCGTGGCCGTGGGCTGGTCCGGGTACGTGGTCTCTTTTCTAAAGGATTTGCACATTGTAATTCCAGCCGCGTTCACCTCGGCACCGTACGACCACGTGGCCTCGCCCGATGCCCATTGGTGGAATCTCTGGGATCTCTTTGTGCATGGCTGGACCAATTCCGGCGCGGTGCTGAATGTGCCGGCGATGGTCATTATTGGCGCGGTGAGCATCCTGCTCATCATTGGCATCAAGGAATCCGCGAATTTCAACAACGCCATCGTAGCCCTCAAGCTGGTTGTCATCCTGACCTTTATCATCATCGGCGCGTGTTATATCAAGCCCTCCAACTGGCATCCATTCGTGCCGCCCTCGATCGGGCCGGATCACTTTGGGTGGGGGGGCGTGGTGCGCGCGGCGGGCGTCATCTTCTTTGCCTACATTGGTTTTGATGCCGTCTCCACGGCGGCGCAGGAATGCAAGAAACCGCAGCGCGACATGCCCATTGCGCTGCTCGGTTCCCTGGCCATTTGCACGGTGCTCTATATTTTGGTCTCCCTCGTCCTGACGGGCATGGTCAATTACACACAGCTCAATGTATCCGCGCCCATCGCCGCGGCCATCAACACCCTGGGACCGTCGCTGGCGTGGCTCGAGTACTTTGTGAAGATTGGCGCCATCGCCGGGCTTTCCTCCGTCATTCTGGTGATGCTGCTCGGGCAGCCGCGCATTTTTTATTCCATGGCCAAGGACGGCTTGCTGCCGCCGGTGTTTGGCGCGGTGCATCCCCGGTTTCGCACGCCCTGGCTGGCCCAGATCATTACCGGCGTGGTGGCCATGTTCATTGCCGGCCTCTTTCCCATCGGCCTGTTGGGCGAATTGGTTTCCATCGGCACCCTGCTGGCGTTCGCCATTGTCTGCGCGGGGGTCTTGGTTTTGCGCTACACCGACCCGGATCTGAAGCGGCCCTTTCGCGTGCCGCTGGTCGGCCTCGTGGCTCCGCTCGGCGTGGCCTCGTGCGGTTACCTCATGGTCTACCTGCCGGCCGATACCTGGGCCCGGCTGATTGTCTGGATCGCCATCGGGGTGGTCATCTATGTGTTTTACGGCTACCGCCATTCCAAGCTGCACCACGGACTCTTGGGCAAGACCGCCGTGCCAAAATAACAATCTCGAGCCCGGGACAATTGGAAAGCGTGTGCTGAAACGGGGCACCCAACCGGTTGGCAAAGGGTGGAGTTCCTAAGGGGGCGTCCTAAGTCAGGCCCGGGGCGATGGCCACGCAGTCGTCGGACAGAATAGTCTGGATGTCAGCGGCATAAAAGCTGCATCATCGCGCCGGCAGAGAGTAAGTTGCCCAAATTGCCCATGAAACAACACACATACTGTCCAAACTATGGATACGCGGTGATGGTCTTATCCGCCACGGCCGGATCCGCGCTGGCTTCCGGTTATGATCTGCCTGACCAGGATGCTTTTGCGGTAGGCAGGGGCTTGGCGGTGACCGCCACGGCCGATAATCCCTCGGCCATTTTTTACAATCCGGCCGGTTTGACGCAACTGGCGGGCAACAACGTGGAGGCGGGGTTCTACGGGATTGACCTGGAGCCGCAGTATAAGAATCCGGAGACCGGGGCCACGTATGGGAACCGGGACCCGTTCAGCGGTGTGCCGCAGTTATTCTACAGCTACAGCAATGCCGAGCATGGCTTCAGCCTGGGGTTGGGCGTCTATGCGCCGTCCGGCTTGAGCAGTAGCTGGCCGAGCAATACGGGTTTCCGGACCACCGGCACGCAGGCGTCGCTTACGGAGTATGCGATCAATCCGGTGGTGGCGTACAAGATTTGCGATTCCCTGTCCATTGGCGCCGGCCTTTCCGCCAATTATGCGAACCTGGATTGGCGGCAGGGGATTCTTTGGCCGAACCAGAATTATGATCAATTCCGGTTTCAGGGCGATGGCTGGGGGGTGTCCGGCAATTTTGGTGTGCTGTGGCAGCCGATCCAGCAATTGTCTTTCGGCGCGGCGATGCAGACCGGCGCGAAGATGAACCTAAGCGGCTATACCACAGCCTATAATGAGGAAGCCGCGGCGGCGACTTATCCGGCCTTTGCGGCGCGGACCGACGCGATGACGGATTTTCAGTTTCCGCTGAAGGCCGAGGGCGGCGTGTCTTATCGCCCCACGCCCAAGTGGAATGTGGAAGTGGATGCCGACTACATTGATTGGCAGAGCATGGGGACGGTCACGATTCAGCAAGCGACGGCGCTGGCTTCGATTTTTCCGAAGGACATTCCGCTGACCTTTGACTGGCAGTCGAGTTGGTATTACGAATTGGGCGTGACCCGTTATCTGGACAACGGCTGGCATTTGAGTGCCGGTTATATTTTCAATGAGAATACGGTTCCCACGTCCCATTATCTGCCGGTGGTGGCGGATGAGGACCGGCATTTCTTCAGTGTGGGTGTGGGGCGGAAATACCGGCATCTGGATTTCGACATCGCCTACCAGTTTGGCTACGGTCCGGAACGGACGGTGACGGGCAGTGCGGCCTCGGCCTCAGGCCAGACGGCCGATGGCACTTACAGTTTTATCAGCCACGCGGTGGCGGTATCGGTGGGGTACCATTTTTAGGCGGCCAGGAGCCGGGGCGAAGGAGACTTGGTGGCTGCGCCGGCGCCCCCGCGTGCCGACGGTTCGGGGCCGTCCAAGTATCGCTTTCCAAGGCGGTTAAAATCCGCTATCCATTCGACCACAATGAACCGTTCAGCCAACAATTCGGGATCGGGCACCGGCACTTATTCACCCACGATCAAGCCGGCGGAAGCAGAGTCCATTGCCGTGATGAAGCGGGATATTCCCGGCGCGACACTTTTGTTCAAGACGCCGGAGGGGGTGGAGTTGAGCGCGGCGGTGGTGCGGTTGGAGCGGTTTCTGGTGGTTTTTGAGGCGCATCAGCCGGAGCTTTGGCTGCAGGTTTCGCAGGTGGTCAGGGAGCTGAGGATTTTTCTGGAGGGCGCCTTGGTTTATTCCGGGCGCGGGGTCATTCGCAATATTCTCAATACCGGAGCGGTGTGGGTTTGTGAAGTGAATCTGGATGAACCGGGCATTGCCAATCCGATCAAGACTCCGGACAACGGCACCGCCAACGTGCAGAGTGCCTACGCGTCACATTTTGCCCGCTGGCAACAGCAGGTGCGGGTGCAGCCGGAGTTCAAGGCCATCGTGGTGGATTTGCAGAATTACTTGTTTGAGTTGAAGCTGCTGACGGAGCATGTCGAGATTGCCATCCAAAATCACCCGCCGATGGCGCGTCAGCAGGTGGAAATGCAGGTGGCGCAGGACCTGGCTCCCCGGGTGGTCGCCACCATCGACATGCTCCACGAGCGGTTTGAGGAGCTCGCGGCAAAGATACCGGCGGACGAGATTGCCCCGCATCAACTGCTGGTGCGCCGGCTGTTGCATCCGCTGTTCCTGTGCGCGCCGTTCGGTTACCGCACCTACCACAAGCCGCTGGGCTACGCGGGCGATTACGAGATCATGAACATGATCCATCGCAACACGTTCGAGGGAGCCTCGCTCTACGCCAAGTTGGTGCATTTCTGGCTGGTCAGCCAGTGGGCTTCCAAGTCCGTCCGCAACCGCATCGCCCACATGCAGTCGCGGCTGGTCCGGGAAACGGCCCGCGTCCAGCGCCAACACCGGCGCATCCGCATTTTGAATGTGGGTTGCGGTCCCGCCCGGGAGATCCAGAACTTTCTCGCCGATCAGCCGTTATCCAGCCACGCTGATTTCACGCTGCTGGACTTTGACGAAGAGACGATTCGCTATTCCCGCAGCCAGTTGTTGGGCGCCAAGCAACGCCACAGCCGGCAAACGGGCATCCATTTTCACCAGATGTCGGTCATGAAGCTGATCGCGGGGGCGCAGCGCGCTGCCAACCCGCTCGGCACCGATTTCGATTTGATTTACTGCGGCGGTTTGTTTGATTATTTTTCCGACTTGGCCTGCCGGCAATTGGTCGAGCAGTTTTACAAATGGCTGGCCCCGGATGGCCTGGTGGTCGTGGCAAACATGAGCAACCACACGCAACCGTTCAGCCGGATGGTCGAGTTTCTCCTCGACTGGCATCTGATCTACCGCGATGCCCGGTGCATGGCCAGCCTGGCGCCGGCGGGGGTGCCGCTGGATAATTCCGCGGTGGTGATCGAGCCGTCGCTGATCAATATGTTTCTCGAGTTGCGCAAGCCCTCCGCCGCTTGAGGCATGGAACCGCTGTCGCAACAAATCCGCGCGGCGTTTGTGCAATATGACCGGGAGGTCACCATTGGCAATTTCAAGGTGGCCTGTATTCTGGGTATTCTCCTGGTCCCGTCGTTTACGCTGCTGGATTTCGAAATGTACCATGATCTCCGCTTCGAATTCCTGACGGTCCGCCTGGGCTGCTCGGCGTTGATTGCGATTTTTCTGAACGTGCTGTTGTCGAGCTTTGGCAAGCAGCATTATCGTTTCTTTGCCGTCACCCTGGTGCTGTTGCCGGGGTCGGCGATCTGTTACATGATTTCCCGCACCCCGGAGGGCCCCGATTCGCCGTATTACGCGGGCCTCAACCTCGTCCTGCTGATGACCGGCTTTGTGCTGCGTTGGACGCTGGTGGACAGCCTGATCGCCACCGGTTTGGTGACGATGGAATACCTGCTGGCCTGCCGGCTGCACGGGCCGCTGCAATTTCAAGGGGCGTTCATCAACAACCTGTTCTTCTTCTTCGCCACGAGCATCATCATGGCCACCGGGAATTATTTCTACAGCCAATTTCGCTACCGGGAGTTTGCGTACCGCTATCAGCTCAACCAGAGCCGGCAGGAACTGGAGGCCACCAACAACAAGCTCTCGGAACAAAACCTGGCGCTGGAAAAAGCCAACCGCGAGATCATGGAGGCGGAAATGCAGCTGGTGCAGGCCGAGAAAATGTCCTCGCTCGGCCGGTTCAGCGCCGGGCTCATGCATGATATTCTCAACCCCTTGAATTATTCCCGCACCGGCCTGTTTGTGCTCCGCAAGAAAACCCGCAACCTGCCACCGGAAATGCTGGCCGAAGCCGACGCCATCATCAGCGATATCGAGGACGGACTGCGGCGGGTGGACAACATTGTATCCGACCTGCGCACGTTTACGCATCCGGGCGGCCAGCCGGCCGGGGAGGTCAGCCTGGAGGAGATCTTCGGCATCTCCCTCCGTTTCGTGGCGAGCGAATTGAAGGACCGGCGCGTGGCGCTCAAGCTGAACCTCCAGCCCGGCCAGCAGATCTGGGTGGGGCGCAATCACTTTGTGCTGGTGTTGGTCAATCTCCTGGAGAATGCCATCGATGCGCTCGGGGAAAAGCAGTTTCCCGCCGGCGAGGAGCCGCGGATTGAGATTTCCAGCCGGGCCGAAGGCGACCGCTGCCTGCTCCTGTTTCGCGACAACGGCCCGGGCGTGGCGCCGGACAACCTGCCGAAATTATTTGACCCTTTTTTCACCACCAAGGAGATTGGCAAGGGTACCGGGCTGGGATTGAGCATTTGTTTCGGCATCGTGCGGGGGTGCGGTGGCACCATCACCGTCAAGAGCGAGCCGGGGCAATTCTGTGAGTTCACCTTGGACCTGCCAGCCACCGCCGCGGCCGCCGAATCAAGCAAACCAGATCATGCCGAATCATTACGAATATAAAAAATATGCCGTGCTCTACGTGGATGACGAGGAGAAATCCCTCGTCAATTTCACGCGGGCCTTCGGTGATGACTTCAAGATCCTCACGGCCAACAAGGCGGTGGACGCCTTGGCGCTGGTGCAGGCGCACACCGCCGAGATCGGGGTGCTCATGACCGACCAGCGGATGCCGGGCGAAAAGGGCGTCTGGCTGCTCGAACGGGTCCGGCAGCTCCGGCCGCAGATCATCCGCATCCTGGTCACGGCCTACGCGGATATGGATGCGGCCATCGCCGCCGTCAACAGCGGCGCCATCTACAAGTACGTCTCCAAACCCTGGGATCCCGCCCAGTTGGAGCTGACGCTCAAGCAATCCCTCCAATTCTTCATGGTGCAGGAGGAGCGGGACCAACTGCTGCGCGAAAAAATGTCCGTGCTGCGGAACATGATGATTGCCGACCGCATTGTCAGCCTGGGCCTGCTGGCGGCCGGGCTGAGCCACCACATCCGCAATTCCATGGTGGCCGTCAAAACCTTCCTGGAACTGGCACCGGTCAAACTGGCGGAGGAAAAAGGCGGGGACAAGAACCTGCGGGACCCGGATTTTTGGCGCGAGTATTATCAGAATGTGCAGGGCCAGATCGAACGCATCACCAGCCTGCTCGGCGATCTGCGCACGGCCTCGGATAGCAGCGTGGCACAGCCCTTCGCGACCGAGGTCCGGTTGGCTACCGTGGTGGGAAGCACCCTGGCACAACTGCAGGAGGCGTTCGCCCTGCGGCGGTTGCAGGTGGACAACCGGATTCCCGATTCATTGCCGCTGTTGCGGGTGGACCTGCCCAAGTTCAGCCGGCTGTTTGATCTCCTGCTGCGCGATGAACTGGCCATGCTGCCCGCCGGCAGCCGGATTGAGCTGGCGGCGGAGTTGCAGGGGCAGGAGGTGGTGGTCACCTTGATCGACAACGGCCCCGCCCTGCCGCAGTCCGCGCTGCGCGTGGTCCTGGACCCGTTTGTGACTGCCCAAGGCGCGCCCTCGGAATACGGCATCAACCTGATGGCCTGCTTTTTTATCGTGCACCACCACGGCGGCCGCGTCGAAGCGCAGAATTTGCCGGGGGGCGGCAACCGTTTCATTCTGCACCTGCCACTCAATCCGGAGCGGGCGGCCCTGCCCCTGGAAGAAACTGAATTTTTGCAGAAGGCCATGCTTAACGAAAAACTCTGGGAAAAACTGCTGTCCGCCAGTTAAGCTGCTGCGCTGATGCACGTTTTCCGGATAAGATTCGTTTGACCTGGCCGCCAACTTCGCAGAACATGGCGTGTCGTGACCTTACCTGACCATGACGATTTTTGGGGTTTATGAAGACTATTCTCGTTTTGTCCTCTCATCCTGATTTTGCTGAGGCCATCCGCTCCGGTCTGAACGCTGAACAGTACCGCGTGGTGCACCGGCAGACGGTGGACGAGGGCGAACCACTTTTGGTGCATGGGCTTATCGCTGCGTGCGTGCTGGACGCCGATCTCATGGGGGTGGAATGCATCTGGAGCATTGAACGTTTGCGCCGGCGCGATGCGCGCACGCCCATCATCGCCTATGCCGAAGCGCCGCAATCCGACTGGGAGGAGGAAGCCTTCCTGCGCGGGGTCACCCACATCTTGATCAAACCGGTCCGGCCCCGGTTGTTCAATTCCATTCTCGAACGTCTGTGGGCCCAGTCGGCCGCCACGCCCCCGCCCGTGCCCAGCGTGCCCGCCGGCAACACCGCGGTGTTCACCCGGGCCGCCGCCGACCCCAGCGCCGCCGCGCGCTTTGTCAACGTCTCCCAGACGCTCACGGTCCTGCGGGATTTCTCCTCCATCATGACGCATTCGCTGGATGCGGAGGCCATGCTCAAGCAATTTCTCCAGTTCCTGCGGGAGATCCTCAGCGTGAATCGCGCCGCCATTTTCCTCAACCGGCCCTGTGCGCCGCTGACGGAAATGCTGTTGCCCGACGATACGCGCCGGCTGCGCGCCGCCGCCGCCATCGGGCTATCCTCCGGCCTGTTGCAGCACTTTGAACTCTCGCTGGATTCGGGCATTGGCGCGCAGGTGAACCGGCTCGGGCGCATTTTGCGCCGCGACAGCGACGAGGCGCGCGTGGACAACGAGGTGCAGAAGGAATTTGACCTGCTGGGCGCCCAGGTGGCCGTGCCCATTCCCGACCGGGAGAACATCGTCGGCCTCGCGGTGTTCGACGGCCGCGTGACCGGCGAACCGCTGGTGAACGTGGAGTTGGAGATGATTTTCCATCTGCTGGAGCAGGTGGGGTTGGCGCTCCGCAACATCTGGCTGCACGACCAATTGGCGGGCAACCATGAGATGATGACCGATGTGTTGCGTGAGTTGAGCAGCGCCTGCATTGTGTTTGGCCGCGATCTCAAGGTGCTGCACGCCAACAAGGCGGCCCGGCGCCATTTCGGTCGCAAGAACGAACGGACCGGCGGCCTGGAATTCAGCGATCTGCCGCAAGTTTTGGGCGCCAAGGTTTATCAGGTGCTAAAAACCGGTGCGGCGCTCGAACCGTTCCGCTACGAACCGGAAAACGCGCCGGGCACCACCTACAGTGTGAGCGTGGTTCCCTTCCAGCGCGGGAAGGTGGCGCTCCCCAGTTCGGTGCTGCTCACGGCCGACGATCTTTCGCAGAGCGAACAGTTGCGCAAACTGGAGGTGGAAACCGCCAATCTGCGCCTGGTGCGGACCATGGCCGACCGCCTGGCCCACGAAATCGGCAACGCCATGGTGCCCATTTCGACCCATCAACAATTGATGGTCGAGAAGTTCAACGATCCCGAGTTCCGGGAATCCCTCGACCGCGCGCTATCCGGCGGGGTGAAACGGGTCTCCCGGCTCCTCAACCAGATGCGCTTCCTGGCGCGCGAAGGGCAGCTCGAAACCGAGGTGTTCCCGGTCGAGAAGCTGATTGAAGATGCGTATCGGGACGCGTCCGAGCAGCAGCCGAATGGAGGCGCCCAGTTGAAATTTGAGAACACGGGCAAGCCGGTGGTGGTCTGTGGCGACCGCACGGCCCTCAAGCACGCCCTCGCCGAAATTCTCCTCAACGCGCTCCAGGCCAATCCGAAGAGTCCCCAGGTCGGGGTCCGCTTGAACCCGCGCCATGGTGACAACCAACACGAGGTGACCATCGAAGTGCAGGACAATGGCGGCGGGTTTACCGCGGAAGCCGCCCGCCGGGTTCCCTCGCCGTTTTACACCACCCGCAATGTGGGTCTGGGGTTGGGCCTGGCGGTCAGCCAGAAAATCATCGAGACGCATCATGGCCGGCTGGAAATCGTGCCCTCGCCTTCGGGGTTGGTGCGGGTTTCCCTGCCCGCCGAGACGGCGGTGGCCGCGGGCATTTTAGCTCCCGGCCGCTGACGGG
>CAYTJG010000082.1:15958-21003 GCA_964437865.1 uncultured Bifidobacteriaceae bacterium
GGCGCGGCCGGTGCCGCCTTCTGTGCAAAAGCTGAAAACGCCGGTGGATTTGTGCGGGCACATGAGGCATCTTGGTCCCGGCACGAACACTTAGGAAGATTATGTCTCAAGCCATCATGGACCCGGAGAAAGTCCGGCGTTTTGCGGATGAACTTCAGCGTTTCAACGCCGAAATCGAGAACCGGATGATCTTATTGCACTCGCGGTTTGCGGCCCTGGGCGATACCTGGGGGGACCAGGAACACGAAAAATTCGCGGAAGAATTCAAGCAGGCGATGAAGGCGCTCAAAAAATTCACCGAGCTTTCCAAGGAGCACGCGCCGTTCCTGCTCCGCAAGGCCCAACGCATCGAGGAATACCTGAACCAGCGCTGAACGAAGTTTGCCCCCGACCGCGGTGCGCGGCACCGGCGCAGGCCCGGGAATGATAATTAAACATGGCCGACCACGCCCAAATCACCTCCGTCGAAGCGATCGCCGCTTTCCGTGCGCAATTGGTCGTCTATCTGGCCCAGATGCGGCCGGTGCTGGAAGAGATCTCTAGCGAGGTCGCGCGCACGCATGCGTGGATCGAGGATGACCGCCGCCGTTTTTGGCAGCAGGAATACCGGCGCTGCAGCCGCAAGCTGGAGGATGCCAAGCAGGAATTGTTCACCGCCACCATGTCCCGCATGGGCGATGCGGCGAGTTTTCAACAAATGGCCGTGCACCGCGCCCAGAGCGAACTTCGCGCCATCGAGGAAAAGCTGGTCGTGCTGAAAAAATGGGATCGCGAGCTGGATAACCGGACCGCCCCGCTGGTCAAGCAGATGGAGCAGTTGCATGGTTTCCTCAGCGTGGAGATGGAGCGGGCCGTGGCCTACCTCGACCAGACCCTGCGGGCGCTGGATGCGTATCGGGACGTGGCCCAGCCCTCGGGCACAAACGGACCCACCGCATGAATCTGACTGGCAACAAAGGCCGCCTGGCCGGGTTGACCCGCGAGATCACGCTCCGCTGGTCGGAAACCAAGAACTTCTGGCGCGACGCCAAGAGTGAGGAATTTGAACGCCGGTTCATGGTGGAAATGAACGCCCAGGTGAACCGCACCCTGGCGATCGTGGAGAAACTGGACGAATTGCTAAAAAAAGTGAGGAGTGATTGTGAATAGTCTTCCCAGCGTCAATGAAATGCTGGCTCTGCTGGACGCGCTGAAAAAGAACGTAAGTGATTTTACCGCGCGTGAGGAAAAACTGGAATCCGATTTCCGCCTGGGCACCGCCACGGAGTTGCGCGATTTTGCGGCCCGCCAGGAGGCGCAGGAACTCGCCGCCCACGAGCGTGAATTCCTGGCCGGCGAAACCCTGAAGGCCGAACAGGCCCGGTGCCAGGTTTGGTTTGAGCGCCGGAAAACCCGGCTGAACCGCGCCCATTCCGCCCTGAGCCGCCACGTGCTCAAGGGCATCAGCGAGCTGGATGCGCACTGGAAGGAGCGAACCCAGTTGGGCGTCCAGCAGGCGGAGCAACGGCGCGACCAAGCCCTGGCCGCCGCCATCGCGGCGCATGAAGATCTCCAAGCGCGCCTCAACGAAGCCGGCAATGGCCTGCTCACGTTGGAAGCCACGGTGCGCAGCGCCTTGGGCGGCTATGGCCGGTTCCGTCGCCTGCTCGCTCCGGGCCATCCGTGGCCGGCACCGGATCTGGCGCCGGATCACCACGCGCTCTTTACCGCGCTGCTGGCCTTGCAGCAGAAGGTCGCCGGCGAAGTGGCCGCGTTCAAGCGATTGCCGCTGCCGCTCCTGTTTCGGTTCCTGCCGTTCTGGCTGCTGGCCCCGGTCCTCCTGGCCGTGGCGGTGGCGGATCCGGTGGGCGCTCATTTCGGCCGGCGCCTGGTTTCTGACACGATGGCTGGCGGCGCCTTGGGCGGCTTGGTCCTGGTGGCGGTGGTTTATTTTCTGGGCGGGCGCCGGGCGGCGCCGGCCGGCACCGCCCTGGCGGGCGACGTGGTGCGCGCCCGGCGGTTGTATGAGGCGTGCCTGGACCAGTCGGCGGCATTCCTGCAACACGAGCAGGAGCGCATTCGCGCGGAGTTCGAGGAGACCAAGCAGAATCTCAACCAGGAGTGGCGCCAGGCCGTGCGGGGAATCAGCAGCCGTCGCGGCGAGGAACCGGCGGCGGTCGACGAAAAGGCCGCCCGCATAACCGCCAAAATCGAGCAGTGGCACGAGGCGGCGCTGGCCCGGCTGGAAACCTCCCAGGCCGTTCGCCTCGATGACTTGAAGACGGCCGATCGGGCGCAGTTTCAAACGCTCGTCACCGCGCACGAGCGGCGCCTGAAGCAGTTCGAAGACGACCGCCAGCGCCTCTGGCAGGAGCTGGAGAACGACTGGAAAAACGGCCTGCAGCCCTTGTGCGAACAATTGCGCCAGGCCGGCGAGGCCGCCGGCCGGCTCTGTCCGCCTTGGAATGACCCGACCTGGTCCAACTGGGCGCCGCCGGCCGGCTTCCAAAACGCCGCCAAGTTCGGGCAACTCGAAGGCCCGCTGGAGAAGCTGATCGGCCCGCTGCCCAAGGATCCCCGCCTGCCCTGGTTCGGGCCCGCGGCGATTGCCGCGCCGCTGGCGCTCGTCCTCCCGGCGCAGGGTTCCATCCTGTTCGAGTCCGGCAAAGCGGGCGGCGAGGCGGCCTTTGCCGTGATCAACAACATCATCTTCCGCCTGCTGGCCGCCATTCCGCCGGGCAAGCTGACGTTCACCATTTTTGACCCCGTCGGCTTGGGACAAAATTTTGCCGCGCTCACGCACCTGGCCGATTACGAGGAAAGCAGCATCAACAGCCGCATCTGGACGCAGCCGGCGCAGTTCGAGGAACGGCTCGCCGAACTGAACGAGCACATGGAGAAAATCATCCAGATGTATCTCCGCAATGAATACGCCACCATCGCCGATTACAATGCCGAGGCGGGCAGCGTGGCGGAGAAATACCACATTCTGGTGATCGCCTCGTTTCCGGTGAATTTCAGCGACACCGCCGCCCGGCGGCTCCGCAACATTGCCGCCAGCGGCGCGCGTTGCGGCGTCTTCACGCTCATCCACTGGGACCAGCGCGCCGCCATGCCGCAGGATTTTGTGCCGGACGAACTCCGCCAACACAGCGTGTGCCTCACGCCGACCGAGAACGGTTTCGAGTTGTCCAACTGGCGCGTGCCCGGCCTGCGGCTGTGTCTGGATACCCCGCCGTCGGATGAGTTCGCCACCGGCTTTCTCCAGCGCATCGGCGAGCTCAGCCGGAATTCCACGCGGGTGGAGGTGCCCTTTGCCACCGTGGCGCCCACCGACGCCGAACTGTGGAGCGAGGACACCACCAACCTGTTGCGCGTGCCCATCGGCCGGTCCGGCGCCACCAAGCTGCAATATCTCGAAATCGGCAGCGGCACCCGCCAGCACGCGCTCATTGCCGGCAAAACCGGTTCCGGCAAGTCCACGCTCTTTCACATCATCATCACCAATCTGGCGCTGCGCTGCAGCCCGGAACAGGTGGAATTCTACCTGGTGGATTTCAAGAAAGGCGTCGAGTTCAAGTGCTACGGCAGCCGCCATTTGCCCCACGCGCGCGTGGTGGCCATTGAGAGCGACCGCGAATTCGGCCTGAGTGTCTTGCAGCGGGTGGACGACGAATTGCGCCGGCGCGGCGATTTGTTCCGCCGGCTGGGGGCGCAGGATTTGCCCGGCTACAAGCGGGCGGGCGGCCGGGAACCGGTGCCTCGCACGCTGCTCATGATCGACGAATTCCAGGAGTTCTTCACGGAGGAGGACCGGGTCTCGCAGGGCGCGGCGGTGTTGCTCGACCGCATCGTGCGTCAGGGCCGCGCGTTTGGCATCCACGTGGTGCTGGGCTCGCAGACCCTCGGCGGCGCCTATACGCTGGCGCGGGCCACCATCGGACAGATGGTTATTCGCATTGCCCTCCAATGCAATGAGGCCGACGCCTTCCTGATCATGGACCAGGATAATCCGGCTCCGCGGCTCCTCTCGCGTCCCGGCGAAGGCATTTACAATGACGCCGCCGGTGCCCTCGAGGGCAACAGTCCCTTCCAAGCCGTCTGGCTCTCCGACGGCATTCGCGATGCGTATCTGGCCAAGGTCCGCGCCCGGGCTGACGAGACACCCGGCCATTATCCGGGGCCGATTGTGTTTGAAGGCAACGCTCCGGCGGACGTGCGCGAGAATCTCCCGTTGCGCGAGGTGTTGGCCGGCGAACCGGTGTCGGTGCCGGCGCGGGCCGTGGTCTGGCTTGGCGCGCCCAATTCCATCAAGGGTCCCACGGAGGCCCATTTCCAGCGCCAAAGCGGCAGCCACCTGCTGGTGGTGGGGCAAAGCGAGGAACGCACCGCCACTTTGGTCGCCGTGGCCCTGACGGCCCTGGCGGCCCAATATCCCAAGGCGGCGGCGCAGTTCTATGTGTTCGACAGCACGCCGGCCGGCTTCCCGCAGCGCGAGTTGCTGGATCAGTTGGTGCAATCGCTGTCGCACAAGGTGGTCCCGGCCGGCAACGCCGAGGTGCCGGAAGTCATGGCCGCCCTGGCCGGGATGCTCAAAGCGGGGCCGGATAATGAAGCGGCCGGGCCCGAGACGTTTGTGCTTATCCAAGGCCTGCAAAACTTCAAGAAACTGCGGCAGGAAGACGAATTCAGCTTCTCCAGCAGCAGTAGCGGCGGCGACGGTCCCAGCCCGGCCGCGACGTTGCAAAGCCTCATTACCGAGGGGCCGGCCCGCGGTATCCATCTAATCATCACCTGTGACACCTACAACAACGTGAATCGGTTTCTGGGGCGCAAGAGTCTGACGGAATTTGAAATGCGGGTGGTCTTCCAAATGAGTGCCAGCGACTCCGCCAGCCTGATCGACGCCCCGGCGGCTTCCACCTTGGGCCTGCATCGCGCCTTGTTGTACAACGATCGCGAAGGGAGTCTGGAGACGTTCCGTCCCTACGCCCAACCGGCGGGCGAGTGGGTGGAGGAAGTGACCGCGCGGCTGGCGAAGGTCTCGGCGTGAGTCCGGCGCCAAG